>JAQVGF010000166.1 GCA_028696875.1 Dysgonamonadaceae bacterium | reverse complement strand
ATATTAATTATTGCACATCAGTGGCAAAAAAAGCTCCCTTGGACAAAATAAATAATAAAAAAGAGAATATTATTTATTGGTGAGCAAAAATGAGGTGAAAACGGATTGAAAGCTCTATTGAAAAAAGCGCATAAAAAAAGGGTAAGCTTACTACATCGCGCCGCTACAACCAATTACCCTTGCTGCGATCAAGCCCTGGGGGGTTCATTGGGAGCTGGCCGTGTAGGACTTACCCCATTTGACAAAGATACATCATTTTTATTCAAATCCAAAAAACTTAAAAGCTTTTTCTTTCAAATAATATAGTCTGTCAGAAAAACATTTTAGCACCCGTCTCTAAGGGATTGTGCCGAAATAACTTGACACTTTAAACTTGCTCTTTTGTCCTTTAACTTCCTTGAAAATTCATTAAATAGCCCGCTATTCGCAGAATTTTCAAGTCGTTAACGAATAAAATAGCTTCGTTTCTAACAGTCAACTTATTTCATTACAAACCCTAAAACCTATTTCCTTCGGAAAATTAAGATGCTAAAAATTATTTAAATATACAAGAAACTTGTATATTTGCTATTCAGTCTTATCAAAAAATATTTGGCAGCTTTAAAACAACAACTTATTACCATACATAACATCTAAAACCTCAATTTTATGAATATAGTAGACCGTTTCATCAAATATGCAAAAATAGATACGCAATCGGATGAAAACAATAGTGAAACTCCCAGCACAAAAAAACAATTTGACTTAGCGCGAGTAGTAGAGCAAGAAATGAGAGATATGGGTCTTGAAGATATTTACTTAGACGATAAGTGTTACCTTATGGGTACTCTTCCTTCCAATATCGATAAAAAGGTGCCTACCATCGGTTTTATTTCTCATTTTGATACCAGTCCCGATATGAGTGGAAAAAACGTAAAGCCGCGTATTGTTGAAAATTACGATGGCAAGGAGATTGTTTTAAATGAAAAAGATAACATTGTATTATCTCCCAAAGATTTTCCGGAAGTGTTAGACTACGTGGGTGAAGACATCATTGTGACAGACGGAACCACTTTGTTAGGCGCTGACGACAAAGCAGGCATTGCCGAAATTATGAATGCCATGCAATACCTTATCGATCATCCAGAAATAAAACACGGAAAAATAAGAATTGGTTTCACTCCCGATGAAGAGATAGGACGCGGTGCGGATCATTTTGATGTGAAAAAGTTTGGAGCTGAATGGGCTTATACTATGGATGGAAGCCAAATAGGAGAATTAGAATATGAGAACTTTAATGCTGCATCAGCAAAAATTTTAATTCAAGGGCGTAATGTACATCCCGGATATGCCAAAAACAAGATGATAAATGCATTGCATATTGCTAATGAAATAGTGATGTTGTTACCGGTGAACGAACGGCCTGAATTTACAAGCGGATATGAAGGGTTTTTCCATTTGATAGGATTGAACGGAACTGTGGACGAAGCAAGTGTTAGCTACATCATTCGCGATCACGATCACAATAAATTTGAAAAACGCAAAACTCAGATGCAGAAAGTTGTTAATTTCGTGAATACGAAATATCCGGAGAGTGTAAAGCTGGAAATGAATGATCAGTATTACAATATGCGTGAGAAAGTGGAGCCTGTTAAACACATAGTTGATTTGGCTTTTAGAGCAATGAAGGCATTAGATATTGAGCCAATTGTGAAACCCATTCGTGGTGGAACAGACGGCGCTCGTCTATCGTATATGGGATTGCCTTGTCCGAATATTTTTGCCGGAGGAATTAACTTTCACGGAAGATTTGAGTTTTTGCCCATCAAATCACTAAAAAAAGCATCAGAGGTTGTGGTGAAAATAGCAGAAATGGTTGGCGAAGGAGATATAAGTGGTAAGTAGTAAGTAAGTAATGAGATGTTAGGTTTTAGGCGTTGGTAACTTTTGCGATCTAATATCAAATCCCGAGTCCCGAATCCCGACTTACGAAACATAGCTCCAATTTGTAGAGTTGCAAAGAACGGATAGTGAGATATTTAAAACAAAAAAATGGTTCTATACCGGAAATAAATAATAAAAAAATAAAATTAAAAACAGATAGAGATGAAACAAACACCTTTTACCGATATGCATATTGAGTTAGGTGCGAAAATGCACGAATTTGCAGGGTATAATATGCCGATAGAATACACTGGCATCATTGATGAGCACAATGCTGTATGCGATGCAGTAGGCGTTTTTGATGTGTCACATATGGGCGAGTTTTGGATCAATGGACCCAAAGCGTTTGAGTTGATCCAAAAAATTACCTGTAACGATGCTTCAAAACTAAAAGTAGGTAAAATACAATATACTTGCTTTGTGAATGAAAAGGGTGGGATTATTGACGACTTTTTGCTTTATCGCATGGAAGAGGAGAAGTATATGTTGGTTGTTAATGCCGGGAATATCCAAAAAGATTGGGATTGGTGTGTAAAACAAAATACCATGGGTGCCATTTTAGAAAACGCATCAGATCATACTGCTCTTTTAGCAATACAAGGACCAAAAGCTATTGATACTTTGCAGAAACTAACCAATACGGAATTGTCAACAATTCCTTACTACGCTTTTCAAATAGGTACAATTGCGGGTGTAGAGAACGTTGTTATTTCCAATACCGGTTATACCGGTGCCGGAGGATTTGAACTTTATTTTTATCCCGAACATGGCATCAAAATATGGGATGCATTGTTTGATGCCGGAAAAGAATATGGTATTAAACCTGCAGGATTGGGAGCCAGAGATACATTGCGTCTCGAAATGGGTTTCAATTTGTATGGGAATGATATGAGTGAAGAAATTACACCTTTGGAAGCCGGACTAGGTTGGATAACCAAATTTACTGAAGGAAATGATTTTATCGGTCGCGATGTTTTGGAAAAACAAAAAGCAGGAGGCGTGAAACGCAAAATATGTGCCTTTACTCTCTCTGACAGAGGCATTCCGCGCAATGGATATAAAATTGTGAACGAATTGGACGAAGAGATTGGTGAAGTAACTTCCGGTACAATGTCGCCTACGCTCAAAATAGGTATAGGAATGGGTTATGTAAAACCTGAATATGCAAAATTAGGCACAGAGATACAGATAAAAGTTCGCAACAGAAACTTGAAGGCTGAAGTTGTCAAGCCTCCTTTCAGAAAATAATTTAAAATAAAAAGATCCGATCTTAATCGATATAAGAGCTAATTATCTAATCATCAATAGATATAATATTTTTAAAATGTCGATCGAGTTCTTTTGTATGGAATAATTTAGAGATTTTTATTTAATTTATTGCTCTATCTCTCTATATTGAATGTATTTTTGTTGCGAAATTCACAAAACAGGTACTCCCACATGATTAGAGCCTTGTTTGATGATTTAAAAAAACATACATGAATCGAAAAGTAAAGATAATACGCGACCTGTTTTTTGTAATAGGTATATTGGTATTATCATGGATGGTTTATAGCGTCGGCTTTGACACTATTTGGAATAACATAAAACAAACAGGTTGGTGGTTTTTTGCAATTATTGGAATTTGGACAATTGTCTATTTTTTCAACGGAATGGCTTTCCATGTCATACTTCGTGGAGGAAACGACACTGAAAAAATATCGTTTCTTCGAAAAACAAAACTTATCATTAGTGGTTTTGCAATTAACAGCATGACCCCTTTTGGACTCTTGGGAGGAGAGCCTTACAAAATAATCGAATTAAAACAGGACTTGGGTGTTGATCAGGCAACTTCGGGTGTTTTACTCTCAACGATGATGCACTTCTTAGCTCACTTCATCTTTTGGATGGCATCGGTACCAATATTTATTTTTGTAGTACCTGTTATCTCTTTACCTGTTAAAATAATATTGTGGGGAGTAGTTTTAGGGGCATTGCTGCTTATTTACTGGGCTTTCTCCGTATTTAGAAAAGGGTTGATAAATCAAGCTCTTAGTGTTGCATCGCGAATCCCTTTTGTTAAGAAAAAAGTAAGGATATACGCTTTGGCTCATGGCGAACGAATTGAGGTAATGGATAGATTAACTGCCGAATTGTTTGCCAATCGGAAAAAAGATTTCTTTCTTGCACTTTCGTTTGAACTCATGGCAAGATTCGTTTCGTGCATTGAAATTATGTTCATGGCAATACCTATTGGTCATCACATCTCTTTTTTTCAAGCCGTTATCGTTGCAGCATTCTCATCGCTGTTTGCCAATATACTTTTCTTTTCTCCCATGCAACTGGGTACACGCGAGGGCGGATTTGGAATTGCTTTCAGTATGCTGACAATTCCTCTTGGGGTTGGAGTGTATGTAGGTTTGATTACAAGAATCAGAGAAATGTTTTGGATTTCTATTGGGGTAATTCTGATGAGGATAAAGCCTGCAAAGTAGGTTGTTATTTGATTATTCAAAAATAGCAATATGAGAACTGCACCAAATGAATGTCTTTCTTGCAATGCTTTTTAACTATATCTTTCTCAGTCAAGTCGAATTGAAATATCAAGATGCCCTCCGAGTCCATCATTGATAATTCTTTGTAAAGTTGAGAATCGAATATCCTTTAAATTCCTTTCTAATTTAGATATATAAGACTTGTTTGTTCCGGCCAATTTAGCAAGTTGCTCTTGCGTAAGTCCTTTTTCTTCCCTCGCTTGTTGAATCAATACACCAAGTTTAAAAGCATCATATTCAGTTTCAAATTTCTCACGTTTGTCAGTGCCCCTTTTGCCGATTTTTTCATCAACAAACTGATCTAGACTTTTTAAATCCTTATTCTTTGCTTTCATAATATTCTTTTTTTATCTGTTCTGCACGTTCAATTTGTTGTTTAGGCGTCTTTTGAGTTTTTTTCTGGAATCCATGACCAATAACAATTAAATTATCTAAATCGAAAAAGCAAAAGATCCTAAAAATATTGCTTCCCAC
>JAQVGF010000165.1 GCA_028696875.1 Dysgonamonadaceae bacterium | reverse complement strand
AGAAAATTTCTTTTGATCCTTCAATAGCTGCTTCGCGCGGATTCATCCCTTTTTCTATCTTTTGATAGATGTTCTCGGAAACAACAATGGCATCGTCAACTACCAACCCCACAGCCAGCACAATTGCAAGCATGGAAAGCACATTGATGGAGAAACCAGCCAAATACATGATAAAGAAAACACCTATCAGTGAAATTGGTATGGCAATGGCAGGAATCAGCGTAACGCGCCAATCTCGCAAAAACAAAAATATAATGATTACTACTAAAGCAAATGCAATGTAAACAGTTGTTTTTACTTCGTTGATGGATGCCCGGATAAAACGGGTACTATCGTAAACGATGTCAACGATTACATCCTCCGGTAAGTCCTTTTTCATCTGCTCCAATCGTATCTCAACTTCATCGGCAATATTAATTTGATTTGCACCCGGTTGCGGTATTATTACAGTGCTCACCATCGGGATACCGTTTCGACGTAAGATATTTTTCCTGTTTTCCGAGTCTAACTCTGCAAAACCCACATCACCAAAACGAACAATGCGATAATCATCCTCTTTAATTATCAGGTTATTGAACTCTTCAGGAGTTAACATCAATCCCAACGTACGAATGGATCGCTCTATATCATCACCCTCAATGCTACCGGAAGGGAGTTCAATGTTTTCTCTGTCCAGCGCACTTTTAATTTCCATGGGAGTGGTCTTGTAGGCAGCCATTTTCACAGGATCAAGCCACAAGCGCATAGCATAACGGTTTTCGCCCCAAATAGCCACAGAGCTCACGTTCTGAATGGTTTGCAAACGTTCTTTTACAGTAAGTTCCGCAATTTCAGTAAGTTCTAACAATGACCTTATTTCACTTTGCACCGTAATTTGCATAATAGGTTCAGCATCGGCATCGGCCTTGGCAACAGTGGGCGGATCCACATCTCGTGGTAAATATCGTTGTGCCACAGAAACTTTATCGCGTACATCATTAGCGGCAGTTTCCATATCCACGCTTAATTCAAACTCAACCGTAATGCGCGAATATCCCTGACTACTTCGACTAATCAACGAACGGATACCGGGAATTCCGTTAATACTTTGCTCCAAAGGTTCGGTAATTTGTTTTTCAATCACATCGGCGTTTGCACCGGGATACGATACGCTAACCGTAATAATGGGATTATCCACACTCGGATATTCGCGTACAGGCAGATAACTGTAACCGATTATTCCGAAAAGAACAATAATCAACATAAAAACTGTTGATAAAACGGGACGCTTTATGCTTAATTCTGATAATGTCATTCAATAGTTTTCTTAAAAAAAATTACTCCTCAAGATTAGCAATCGACACATTCATGCCATCGCGCAACTGCATCACACCCGTAGTTAATAAAGTGTCACCAATATCCAATCCCTCTACAATCTGTACGGATGATGCTGTTCTCAATCCTTTTGTGAGTATCACTCTATGTGCTTTCCCATTTTGGTAGGTATAAGCAATGTCTTGCCCCATTTCAGCAATGGATGCAATACTTGGAATAACCAGTGTGTTGGTTATTTCACGTAATTCTATTTCAATATTTGCCGATCTGCCGGGTTTCAATTTTCCTCCTGGATTGGCATAACGAGCGCGCGCCTTAAGAGATAGTGTATTTGCTTCCAGCGTAGTTTCAACGGCATAAACACTTGCTTCGTATCTATTTAAATCATTTTCTATCGTAAATGTGAGTTTAGTTCCATCACCAATTTCAGAAATTTGACGTTCGTTCACCGAGAACTCTATTTTAAGTGGCGATATTTTAGTCAATTTAGAAATCATAACCTGAGGCGAAGCATACGCTCCCTCACTCACCATGCGCAACCCAATCATTCCACTAAAAGGAGCTCGCAATTCGGTTTGCGCAATACGCGCTTTCACTAACTCCACGTCAGCTTTCAGTTTGTCTAACTCCGTGGTAACAGTTTCAAAAGCTTCCTGGCTCACGGCATCTTTGTCCAGAAGCGTTCGTTGTCGGAAAACGCGTTCTTGCGCGAGCGGCAATTGCGCTTCCAGCTTTCTCAGTTCGGCTTGCAACGGTGCATCATTTACTTTTGCCAACAATTGCCCTTTGTTTACAAAGGATCCCTCTTTGAAATTAATGTTAGTTATTTTCCCTGAAGTTTCAAAAATCAGATCAACCTCTTCGTCTGGCAATAAAACACCTTTGGTTCTAAAAACATCGCTCAATGTTTCCGGTTTCAGTACCATTGCATTTACGGTTAAGTTCTGTCCGCCTGGTGCTGCTGCCATTGAAGGTGTTATGGAACTATCGCTTTTTCCTGAAAACAGAGTTTTTATTTGTGGATAAAAAATCATTCCTGCAACTAATAATGCAATACCCACAATTACTATTATTCTAATGGTTTTACTCATATTGTTTTTATGCTCTATATATATTTTCGACATCAGGTTGATAGGTATTTTCAACCACCCCTTATAACAAATCCTTCTTGTAATAGTTTCAGATTTATACTTTACTGAAGAATAAACAATGACTAAAGAAAACGCAATGTGTTTAAGATTTGAAATGCTTTTCTTTCGGATACTTTCATGAAAAAACTAAATGCAGGGCTAAAATTACAGATTAAATATCAATGAGAGGCATTATAAAACGAATTTTATTTATTTTTGAAGTATTACAAGTAAATTCAGAATTTACGAACCCTCTCTTTAACAAATATTACTTCCGTCGTTTATAAAAACAATTGAAATTGATTAAATAAAATGTATCTTGCATTTTATTTTAATTAGGAATTAAAAAAGAGGATTTTATGAAATTATTACGTATTACATTTACAATTGCATTATTACTGTTTATGAATGTTGTTTTCAAGACAAATGCTCAAGATTGGGCAAATTTGAATCGATTTAAAGAAGAAAACTCTGAAATCGGGTTACCGCGAACAAATGAGGACCGTGTTATATTTATGGGCAACTCCATCACTCAAGGATGGAAGGAGCAAGTTCCCGAATTCTTTGACAATCTGAACTATGTTAATAGAGGAATTGGAGGACAAACCACCCCGCAAATGTTGATTCGTTTTCGACAAGATGTGATTAAGTTATATCCTAAAGTTGTCGTAATATTAGCCGGGACAAACGATATTGCCGGCAACACAGGTCCTTCTACATTGGAAATGATAGAAGATAACATCTATTCAATGGCAGAATTGGCTAAAGCACATAACATTGAAGTTGTGCTCTGTTCAGTTTTGCCTGTGTTTGATTATCCCTGGCAAACAGGACTGGAGCCTGCAAAAAAAATAATTGAACTAAACGCGCGTATCAAAAAGTACGCAGATACGCATGGCATTGTATATGCAGACTATTTCACCGAGATGGTGGACGCACAAAATGGATTGAAATCTGAATATACAAACGATGGTGTGCACCCAACAAAGGCCGGCTATGAAGTGATGGCTCCTATTGCGGAGAAAGCAATTGCCAGGGCATTGATACTTTGGAGTAGGAATAAATAGTCTTTGCAAGAAAATCTTTAAACAAAACATGATAAAAAAAACAGCTATTGTATTAGGTGCAACCGGCTTAACCGGTTCACATCTGCTGGAGCTGCTTTTGCAGGATTCAGATTATGACCGTGTAAAGGTTTTTACACGTAAGAAGTTGACAATTTCTCACCCCAAAATAGAAGAATATGTGATTGACCTTCTAAAGCTGTCGGATAATGCAAATAAGTTTACTGCCGATGTGGTGTTTTGCTGCATTGGAACTACCAAAGCAAAAACTCCTGACAGAAAGCTTTATCGTGCCATAGATTACGGAATTCCGGTGGAAGCAGCAAAACTTGCCAAGCAAAACTCAATTCCCCATTTCATAGTAATATCAGCTTTAGGAGCCAATCCTAAAAGTAAGATATTCTACAACCAACTAAAAGGTGAAATGCAGCGCGATGTGCTTGCACAGCAAATTGAACACACACATTTGTTGCAACCGTCATTGATAGTGGGCAATAGAAAAGAGAAAAGAATGGGCGAAGACATCTCTAAGTTCATCATAAAACTGTTCGCCTTCCTGATTCCTGCTCGTTACAAAATGATTCGAGACAAAACCATCGCAAAAGCAATGATACAATTAGCACGCAAACCGAGTGAAGAACAAATAATTCCTTCTGACACAATAAAAGAAATAGCAAATGAATATGAATAGAAAACTTATTTCAACTGACAAACACTTTTTATCTTTATGCATCGATCTTGCCGAAGAAGCATTGAAAGCAGGAGACAAACCTTTCGGTTCTATCTTAGTAGATAAAGACGGAAACATTTTAGCTCAAGCTCGCAATAAAGTTAACGCATTGAATGCTCTGGCTCATCCTGAATATGAATTAGCTGCATGGGCTTTGAACAACCTTACCTCTGAACAACGCCGACAAAGCACGATGTACACCAGTGGTGAACATTGTCCTATGTGCGCCGGTGCGCATGGCATGGCGGGTATCGGCACGGTGGTATATGCAGCTTCGGGACGACAATTGAATGAGTGGCTCCAAGAATTTAATGTTTCGCTTTCTCCCATCAATCTGCTCCCCATAGAAGATGTGGTGAAAGATATTATTGTGCGGGGACCGGCAGGGGGAGAATTATTGGAGAGGATAAAAAGGTTGCATAAGAAATCACATGTTTGAAAAAAGAAATGAAAATTAATATTCCTTTTCTATCTTTTTTTAAGCTTCATTCTCTGTGGCATGTGAAGCTTCCGCTTCACACATTTAAAATCCTTGCATGGAGCAGGAGCTACATGCGCCTCAGGCTAAGAACTCAAGTTTATTTTAACCCAAAAAAGCCCGTTCAACATTACATTGAACGGGCTTTTAGTGTATAAAAAAAGGCGGCTACCTACTCTCCCACTTAATCTAGCAGTACCATCGGCGTTACTGGGCTTAACTTCTCT
>JAQVGF010000022.1 GCA_028696875.1 Dysgonamonadaceae bacterium | reverse complement strand
CCGCGTCGTTCCATACCTCTAAACCATGTCATTTGTCTTTTAGCAAATTGATGAATAGCAATTTCTAATTGTGTAAACATTTCGGCGTACGATAATTTACCAATTACGTAGAGAGTAACAAATTTATATTCCAAACCATAATAGATAAGATCTTCGGCAGCTATTCCGCGAGATAAAATATTTTGCACTTCCTCAACCATACCTTCCTCTAATCGGGTTATTAAACGGGTTGATATTTTTTGTCTGCGCAATTCTCTATCTATAGAAACACCAATAATAAGGGAATCGATTGGGTCGTATAATTTTTGCGATGAAGTTTGCTCTTTTTGATATAGCGCGATTTCAATCGCTCTGATTGCTCTTCGTTTATTTTCTCTGTCTGTGGTGTTATGAGGTTCTTTCAGAGTTGATAAAATAGCAGTTAGTTCGTCTAAAGATTTTGTTTGTAATTCTTCACGTAATTCGGGATTTTGGGGAACGCTCATCAATTCATAGCCTTTTATGACAGACTCAATATAAAGACCGGTTCCTCCGCATAGTAGCGGCATTTTTTTTCGAGCAACAATATCATTATAAGCAACATGGAAATCTTTCATGAAATCAAACAGACTGTATTTCTCTCCGGGATTCCGGATATTGATCAGGTGGTGATTGATTGTAGTGTCGCCAATTGTGTATTCATTTAAATCTTTTCCTGTTCCAATATCCATATGACGATATACTTGGCGGGAATCGCCACTTATAATTTCTCCATTAACTTTATGTGCTAATTCTACTGCAAAAGGAGTTTTACCGCTTGCCGTAGGGCCTAATATTGTGATTAAATCTGACAAAATAAAAACTAATTACGAATTGTTAATTACGAATTACTAATTTGCTGGTCTATAGAAGTTAAGTCTAATTATCATTTAATGCTTAGTTACTTCTTCATTCTTCACTCTTTATTCTTACCAGCTGCCTCCGGCACCTCCACCGCCGAAGCTGCCTCCGCCACCACCGCCAAATCCTCCGCCTCCGAAACTGCCACCGCCAAATCCTCCGCTTCTGCCTCCACCCATAATGGGAGGAAAGAAGATTGGTCCTCTTCGACTACGACTTGAACCATCACCGCCGATATTTTGATCGCCTCCTCCTTTTTTCGAAATTACGATAATAAAAATGATGAAGAAAATTACAAATAGAATTATTGCAGTTGTAGGTAAACCATCATCATCTTTTTCCATATCGGAATCGAACTCTCCGGCAAGTCGTTTTATCATAGAGTCGATGGCTGCATTAACTCCACTGAAATAGTCGTTTTCTTTGAAATAAGGGATCATCCGGTCGCGCACAATTCTACCGGCATACGCATCGTTAATGCGTGCTTCCAAACCATAACCCACTGCAATAAAAGCTTCACCTCGACTATTTCCTATTTTGGGTTTAATCAAAATAACGGCTCCATTGTCTTTCTGTTTTTGTCCAATTCCCCATTTTTCGCCCAAGCGAAAAGAATAATCGGAAATGGCGTAACCATCTAAATCTCTAACGGTGATTACATAAATTTGAGTGGATGTGGTATCGTTATACGTACGTAGTTTGTTTTCCAATGTTTGTCTTTCTGTTTCAGAAAAAACATTGGCAAAATCATTTACCAATCGCGGTGGCGACATTGGATTTGGTATATTTTGTGCGACAACACCTTGATACAAAAAGATAAAAAAGATGAGTTGTTGACTAATCTTCCAAAATAATTTCATTCTCTAATTCGTTTATATCGTCTTCCCGGTAAGGATATTCTTTTTTTATTAAGTTGCCTACTTTTTCCACAGCTTTGCAGATGCCTTCTGTGATTTGATCTTTGGAACAATACAAAATTAATTCATTGAGCGTATTATCCCAAAAGTGGTCATTAATTTTATCGTTGATTCCACTATCTCCGAGGATAGCTGCTTTCTGATCAGTAGGGCACACTAATATTAAAACTCCATTTCTCAATTTAGTTTGATGCATTTTTAAATCTTGAAAAACGAGAGAAGCCTTTTCTAACGCATCTTCTTTGCACTGTTTAGCAATATAGACTCTTATTTCTCCCGAAGTCAAAAGCTCTGCTTTACGAATTGCTTCTACAATTTTTTGTTGGTCTATTTTTTTCATAAATTGATAATGCAATGATTGTGGAAATTAAAACTCCACCACCGGTGCAGTTTGCGATGCAGCATCAGCTTCAAAGTAACCTTTTTTCTTAAATCCAAACCATCCGGCATAGATAACATGCGGAAACCTTCGAATATATTGATTGTAATCACGTGCCGCTTCGTTAAACCGATTTCGTTCAACCGCAATTCTGTTTTCTGTGCCGGCAAGTTCATCTTGCAAAGCAAGAAAATTTTGGTTTGCTTTTAGTTCGGGATAGTTTTCGCGAATCATTAGCAGTTTGCCTAAAGCAGCGCTTAATTGTCCTTGAGCTTGCTGATATTGTTGCAAACCTTCTTCGGTAAGTTCTTCAGGATTAACGTTCACCTGAGTTGCTCGTGCCCGAGCTTCAGTTACTTCGGTAAAAGTTTCTTGCTCGTGAGTGGCATATCCTTTAACTGTAGAAACCAAATTTGGAATTAAATCGGCACGTCGTTGGTACGCATTTTGCACTTGTCCCCATTGTGCAGTAACAGATTCCTGTTTGTTTACCATCGTGTTATAGCCACAGCTCGACAAAGTGAAAACACCCAGAACGGCAATGAGGATAGTGTACTTTAATTTATTCATAATAAAGGTTTGTTTGATTAAGTATTTTTTGTTGTGTTATAATAATATTATCTTTATAGTAACATACTGATAATACAAAAAGTTTACTTTTTTAAATATTACGCATCTGATTGAAATTTAGGTATTGAAATTTGTGATTTGTTGCGATATGAACAGTTATTCATTACAAGCGTTTATTAAATTATTCAGGTACTTTTTACAATTAAAAATCGATGTCCATTTTGCACATAAAGTTCGGTAGCCTTTCGTCAATAAATGTATATTCCATATACTAAAATAAATATTTGATTTAGTTGCTTTTTTTTATATTAAAGGGAATGAGAGAAATTTAAAAACATATGTTCAATAAACTATCTGTTTTTAGTTGATTTTTTTTATAACTTTGTACTTTGAAATATTTTTCTTAATTTCTGTATTTCAACAAAATATGTGAATATGAAACAGTTTACACAATTGCTTTTTTTTATCTTATTATCTTCAACGATACAATTATTTGCATCAGAGATAAATAGAAATGATACAATTGGCAAATTTAATGAAATAACCGATATTGAGTTGCGTCTCAAAAACTTGCAAGACTCAACCAAAGAGTTACAGGTTGATGAAATTATATCGCAAGATACGATAATTACATCACAAGATACAATAGTAATTCTTGAAGATACTGTAATTACACCACCAGATACGATAATTACACTGCCAGACACATTAACAATACCAAAAGACACAATTGTTACTCCACTGGATGCTGACTCAATAAAGCGTGGCTCGTTGGTTTTACCGAAAAAGAAACCGACCTTTACCCCTCCTAAAATAAGAACATCGTTGGATTTGTATTATACAAGGGAAAGTAATGGAACCATCCAGCTTCCAGTTTCCTCTGAACCGGCTTATGATATATATTCTCCCATGTTGAGTTTTCGCGATACTATGTTCTATAACCCACTTTATTTGCCTGTGGTTTTTACGGGAAGAATAGAATCTCCCGATTCTGCATTTGTGTTTCCAAAAGAAGAAGATAAATTGAGAGGTATTCTTATTTCGCCGGACAAAACATTAAAACCGTTTTTGGAGAAGCATTCTTTTGCAGATAAAGTACGCCGTCACTATTTTATTGAAAATCCATCATCAATAAATATTTCAGCATCAAAACTAAGCGGTGTAACTCACGCTACCACCGATATAGAGATACGCGAGAAGTTCAATCCATTTAAAGAACTCTTAACCTCACAAACCAGCTTTTCGTTGGAAAAACCGGACATTGAAGGAGTTCAAATTGGTCGAGTTTATTGGGTTAAATCAGGAGAACACTCTTTGCAGTTTTCTCAGAATTATTACTCTCCCAATTGGCACAAAGGAGGTACAAGCAACTTAAATATAAATAGTTACCATGTTTTTAGAGCAAATTATCAGAAGAATAAGGTAAGGTTCAACAATATGCTTGAATGGCGCCTTTCTGTTTATAATGCTCCCGATGATAGTATTAGGGACTACAGAATTGGAGACGACCTAATACGTTACTATGGTGACTTTGGATTGGATGCTTATAAAAAAAGCTGGTCGTATTCTACTAACTTAGAAGCAAAAACACAAATGTTTACCAGCTATATTCCAAATAAGAGTGACATGCGTTCTGCTTTCTTTGCTCCATTATATGTAAATATGGGAGTGGGTATGAAATATGTTTTAGACAAAAAGTCAGAACGAGTGCGTCATCGAAGAGTGAGATGGCAGCTTGCTCTATCGCCTCTGTCCGTTAACTATAAATATGTAGGGAATGACAATGTGGATGTGAAACGATTTGGTATTCCAGAAGGAAAAACTTCTATTTTGGATAAAGGATCAACCATAGTTTCACAGTTAACTTATGATTTAACGCGCTACGTTACTTGGACTTCTCGTTTCAAGTACTTTACGAATTACAGCAAAGTTGAAACGGAACTTGAAAACACATTGAACATGTCGTTGAGTCGCTTTTTCTCGACGCGATTGTATCTTCATTTAAGATATGATGATGGCGTGCCTAAAGATTCTAATTACGGATTTTTGCAGGTGAATGAAGTGGTAAGTTTTGGATTGAATTTTCAATGGTAAGTTATGATGATGTGGTGATGTGATGTGATGATGTGGTGATGTGTGGTGGTGACATCTTTTGTCATGTTGAACGCAGTGAAACATCTGTTGGTTATTTGTATTGAACGGATTCCTCGCTGCGCTCGGAATGACAGCATATGTTCAAATAACTAATTGAAAAAATCTGTCTTTTTCAAAGAAAAGCCATTCAAGAAATCGGATGTTTTCATTCGTCTTCTACCTTGCATTTGGAGCTCTAAAATTTCTATATAACCATTTTGTCCGGCAACATATAATCGGGAAGAATCCGGCTGAACAATGGTTCCATTAGCTAAAGTATGGTCTTGAATAATCGGTTTTGCTTTAAATATTTTTATATTGATAGTCTCATTTTCTCTTTTAAGCCGAGTATGTGCAGCAGGGTAGGGCGAAAGACCTCTAATAAAATTATGAATTGTTTCAACGGTTGAACCCCAATTGATTCTACACGTTTCTTTAAATATTTTCGGTGCAGGTTTTAATGGTTCATTTCCTGGCTTTTGTGCTTGCAGCACAATTGATCCGTCGATAATAGAATCTATGGTTTTAAGCATTAACTGAGCTCCTAAAACCATCAACTTATCGTGTACAATTCCTGCATTGTCACTCTCTTCAATATCAATTTTGCTTTGATAAGCAATTTTACCCGAGTCTATTTCGTGAACTAACTTAAAAGTGGTCACTCCGGTCTTTTTTTCACCATTTATAATTGCCCAATTAATAGGTGCTGCTCCTCGATATTGAGGCAAAAGTGACGCATGCAGATTGTATGTACCATGTTTGGGCATATCCCAAACAACTTCCGGAAGCATTCTAAATGCTACCACGATTTGAAGGTCGACCTTTAACGATTCTAATTGATCAAGAAATTCTTTGTCTCGAAGTTTTTCGGGTTGTAAAACGGGAAGATTTTGTGACAGTGCATATTTCTTTACATCCGATTCTTGAATTTTATGTCCTCTCCCGGCAGGCTTATCCGGCATAGTTACCACGGCCACAACATTGTATTTATTATCGACCAATAATCGTAAGGTTTCAACTGCAAACGCAGGAGTTCCCATAAACAGAATTCGAAAATCTTTTTTTGTCATTTTTAGTTTATTCTTCTGAGTAATGCTCCACTAATACGTCCCTATAGGCATTGAAAATGGAAGATTGAGACATTATTCCTTTGTATTTGCCTTCGTCATCAATTACGGGCAAATTCCAAGCTTTTGTATTCTCAAAAACATCCATAATTTGTTCCATAGTCATGTTTATGTTAATCTCGGCAGGTGGTCCTACCATAAACTTTGATACTTTGAATCGATTATAAAGCTCAGGGCGAAAAATAATGTTTCGTATATCATTCAAGAGTACCAATCCCATTAAAACACCTTTTTCGTTGACAACAGGGAAAATATTTCGCTTAGATTTTGAAATAACCTTCACCATTTCACCTAAATACATATCGGGTTTTACAACTACTAAATCTGTTTCCAACAAAGATTCCAGATCAAGAAAGGTAAGCACTGCTCTGTCTTTATGATGTGTTATTAATTCTCCTTTTTTTGCCAGACGCATGGAGTATATATTGTGTTTTTCGAAAAGTATAATGGTTGCATAGGAGCTGATAGAAACCATCATGAGTGGGAGAAAAAGATCGTAACCTCCTGTTAATTCTGCAATCAAGAAAGTTCCGGTGAGAGGAGCATGCATTACACCTGCCATCACTCCTGCCATGCCGAAGAGAGAGAAGTTTTCCTGAGGCAGAAAAATTGATAGTCCGAGAGCATTGAATGAGTAAGAAAAAATAAAGCCGACAATACCTCCTAAAAAAAGTGTTGGTGCAAAAATACCACCGGTCCCACCCGCTCCATTGGTTGCACTAGAAGCAAACACTTTAGTTAAGACGATTAGCATAGTAAAAATAATGATTCCCCAACTATTCTTCAAGAAATAGAAAAAACTATCGTCCATTAAGGTTTTGTATGAGTCTCCACCTGCCAACAATATTTCGATGGTATCATATCCTTCGCCGTAAAGTGGGGGAAGAAAGAAAATTAGTACGCTTAGCATAGTTCCACCAAGAAGAAATCTTTTCCAATAGGTAAGTTTTCCAAAGATACCTTCAATCCAATTCATACTTCGGGTAAAATAGAGAGATACAAAACCGCACGCAACTCCCAATAATATGACATGAGGTATTCTCTCAAAAGTAAATCCTTCAACTTGAGAGAATGCAAACATTGCGTTTGTGCCTGTCAGCATGTATGAAATGGTTGTGGCTGTTACTGTGGTAACCAATAAAGGCAGAATGGAAGACATTGTGAGGTCTAACAAAAGCACTTCGATTACGAAGACCACACCTGCAATAGGAGCTTTGAAAATTCCCGCTATGGCTCCGGCTGCACCACAACCCACCAAAAGCATGATGTTGCGATGTTCCAATTTAAATATGCGTCCTAAATTTGAGCCAATAGCGGAACCGGTAAGAACAATAGGTGCCTCCGCTCCAACCGATCCTCCGAAACCAATTGTTATTGCACTGGCAATGAGAGAGGTATAGGTGTTGTGTGGTTTTATTCTGCTTTTCCGTTGAGAAATGGAATGTAAAACCTTTGTTATACCATGACTAATATCATCTTTTACTATGTATCTTACATATAAGCCGGCAATGAGGATTCCTACAATTGGGAAAAGGAGGTAATAGTAATTAGCTCCAATATTTATAAAGCTGTTAGTTAATGAGGTTTGAATAAAATGTAGAGCAATTTTTAAAGCATATGCAGCAAGAGCCGCGAAAACTCCAACCAGCAAACATATTATAAGGAGAAAAACACGTTCGGATATGTGTTTTTGTCTCCATATTGAAAATTGTTCGAACATATATGTGAAAAAATATTATGAGCTGTTTTGTAAATAGAAGGTAAAGATAATTTAAATATTGAGGAATATGAATTTATTTGTGCGAACTTCTAAAATGGAAAGAAATGAATCTTATTTTCGAATAATCTGAACGTCTCCTTTGGAACCAATTTTTAGGATGGAGGAGGGCGATTGTTTTATTATTTCGTCTTGACGATAGGTTACCACATAATCAACCATCTCTATTATTTTGGGATCAATTTCATTGAAATTTTGAGGTGAACTTTTACCGGTAAAATTCGCAGAAGTAGATACAATTGGGTTTCTGAATCGATAACACAGCTCTCTTGAAAAATCTTCCGAAGTTACTCTTATACCGATTGATCCATCGGTGCTAATGAGGTTGGGCGCTAAGTTTTTCGCTCCATTAAAAATGATGGTTAATGGTTTATCGGTCAAATCAATTAAGTCCCAGGCAATATCCGGAACGTCTTGAACGTAGTTTTGCACTTTCGCCGAATTGTCAACTAAAATAAGCATTGATCTGTTTTTCTCTCTTTTTTTGATGGCGTAAATTTTTTCTACCGCCTCTTCATTGGTTGCATCGCAACCAATACCCCAGATAGTGTCTGTGGGATAGAGAATAATACCACCTTGTTTTAAAACTTCTAAAGCTTTAAATAAGTCCTCTTTCATAAATTAATTCGATTTTGTTTTCTGCACGATAATGGCATCTTCAAAGGTATCTTGGGTTGATATCCATTGTTTTAAAATACCGGACTTAGAAAATCCGGAGCTTTGGAAAAGTCGCAAACTGGCTTTATTCTTCCTTGGAATTAGGGCGTATAATTGATTTATTCTGAGGAAGTTGAAAGCATAATTCTGCAAAATGGACAAAGCTTGAGTTGCCAGTTTTTTTTGTCTATGTTCCGAATCAATATATATTCCTACACCGCACCTTGAGTTTATTGCATCGAAATCGTATAAATCAATCGTACCCACAACATCGTTTGTTTTTTGCAAAACAATCATAAACCGCAATTGTTTCGACTGGAATATATCTGTTTGAGCATCCGCAATGTATTGCTTCAGAATGAACTTTGAATAAGGAGAAATGGCGGTGCCATATTGCCAGATATCCGTGTCGTTTTCCCATTTATAGAGAACTTCCAAATCTTCCGGCTCGGGAGCTCGTAATGAAAGTGTATTGTTTTCGAGAAATTTATTCATAATGTTATAGGTGTTAGCAATTAGCAGTCAGCGGTCAGCAATCAGCAGTCAGCAATCAGCATTTAGTTGTTGGGTTTTTAGTTTTCATTCGTAATTTTGTAAGTTAAATGTTTTTTGCGACTTTGGTAGAGAAAAATAAGATTTCGGAGCAGACTTAAAATTAAGTGTCAGGACAAAAATACTCATACTAAACTAAAGACTAATACCCAACACCCAACATATATTTTCCTCTCTATTTCGCATCCCACGCCTCCCCAATTCGTAAGAATATATTTTTTTTACGCCTGTTTTTTTCTTGTTGGGTTTCTTGTGCAGACATAATTGTTTGAAAAGAGTCTCCTCCTTCAACCGTTGCTTGCACTGCTTTGTATATAACGCCCCAATCCGGTAATCCACCGATGTTTCTATCGTCAATAAACATATCCACATTCAGTTTGCGTGGTGAGGGAACTGCCTCTTCCGGATAATTTGCATTAGCCGCATAAAAATATAATCCGCGCTCAGCACAATAATCTATTGCATCTTGCAGCAGTTGTCCTTCGCGTACAGTCCATAAAATTAGTTGATGATTTTCTTTTTGCAATTGAAGAAGTGTTTCAATTGCAAATGGAATGGGCTTACCTATTTTTGGGTATTTATGCTCAACAATTGTTCCATCAAAATCTACTGCAATAATCATATTTATATAGTTTGTTTTTTGTTGTTGTTATACTTCTTTATTTCTCAAATAACTCTCAGAAGGATAGCAGAATAAATAAGTTGTAAAAGTTACCAATGTAAATAGCATAAAGTTTTGTCTGTAGGAAATAGCATACAAAACAATATTTATAGAAGCAACTATAAACAAGATGCTAAATCTTGCCAGATAAGCTTTTATATAGAGTTTTGTTGTTTCATTTTTACTCTCCGGATGTTTGTTTTTTTTCATCATCCATGAAAATAGTTTTAATGCTCCCGGAATGCTTATTAATGTCAATAATAGAACATATCGTTCTAATGTTAAAGATACATCGCCATTAGTCGGTAGAATGTTGATTTGTTTAAAAGCAACAGCTATGAAAATTATTGCTTGAATTGCAAACGCAGCAATGAAAATCCCTTTTAATAAAGGAAGAACAGACTCTTGTTTCATTTCTGATTAATTTTAAATGATTCACTAAACGGCGTTCTGTTTAAAATAGATCTGCCAAGTGTAACTTCATCTGTATATTCCAGTTCGTTTCCTATAGAAACACCTCGCGCAATAATTGAGACTTTTATATTGAACGGCTCCAATTTGCGATAAATGTAAAAATTGGTAGTATCGCCTTCCATTGTTGCGCTAAGCGCAAGAATAACCTCTTTTACACTTTTTGTTTTCACTCTTTCTACCAAACTCGCAATTTCTACATCGGAGGGACCAATGCCATCTATTGGAGAAATTATTCCTCCTAAAACGTGATATTGACCTTTAAATTGAACCGTGTTTTCAATTGCCATTACATCTTTGATATTTTCTACCACACACACAACCGATGAGTCACGAGAGGTATCAGCGCAAAGATTACATATTTCACTATCGGAAATATTGTGGCACAAAGAACAATATTTCACCTCTCTCTTTAAAACAGAAACTGCTTCTGTGAAACTATCTACTTGCGAAATGTCTTCGCGTAAGAGATGTAAAACTAAGCGAAGTGCAGTTTTTCTGCCAACTCCAGGGAGTTTGGCAAATTCGTTTACTGCATTTTCCAATAAAACTGAAGGATAGGGTCGATTCATTTGATAGTTGTTGTGATTGCACAAAGATAGCACGAATCGTTTTATTGAACAAATATAGCTAAACCAAGAAATAGTAAAAGTACGACAAACGTAAAAACGAATAAAAAATATTAAAAAAAACAGCTCTTTTCGTTTGCATATGCACAATTATTTTATAGCTTTGTGTATGAGTTGTGAAAGCTGCTTTATAGGCTTTCTATTTTCTTTTTAGCGCATTATTTTTTTAAATATTATATTAACCTCAATTAATTTGCAATTTTATGAAAAAGTACAATTTTAACGCAGGTCCATGCGTATTGCCAAAAAGTGCCATTGAAGCTTCAATTGAAGCAATACATGATTTTGATAACACCGGAATTGGTATTTTAGAAATTTCGCATCGCACACCAGGATGGGAAAAAGTGATAAAAGACTGTACCGATTTGTGGTTTGAATTACTACAAATACCTGACAATTACAAGGTTATTTTTCTTGGAGGTGGAGCAAGCACACAGTTTTTTTACGTGCCGGCTAATTTGATGAAAAAGAAAGCGGCATACATGCAAACAGGAGTTTGGGCCAAGAAAGCCATAAAAGAAGCGAAGTTTTATGGTGATGTTGAAGTGATTGCTTCTTCAGAAGACAAAGGTTACTCCTACATACCAAAAGGATATACCATTCCTACGGATGTAGATTATTTTCATATCACTACCAACAATACAATTGTTGGAACAGAAATTAAGGAAGATATGGATAGTCCCGTTCCATTGGTAGCCGATATGTCATCCGATATTATGAGTCGTCCGGTTGATATATCTAAATATGGTGTTATTTATGGCGGAGCACAAAAAAATGTAGGCCCGGCAGGTGTATCATTTGTTATAATACGCGAAGATTTGCTGGGTAAAGTAGATCGTCCACTACCGGGAATGATTGACTATCGTTCGCACATCAAGGGCAAGTCTATGTACAATACTCCCCCTGTATTTCCAATATACGTAATGTTTCAAACCCTGAAATGGGTGAAAGAGATGGGTGGGGTTGAGAAAATGCACCAAATCAATAAAGATAAAGCTAAAATGCTTTACGATGAAATAGATAGAAATAAAATGTTTGTGGGAACCGCTGCAAAAGAAGATCGCTCAATTATGAATGTCTGTTTTGTAATGAATGATGAATTCAAAGACGAAGAAGCTGCATTCTTAAAATTTGCTACTGAACAAGGAATGGTGGGAATAAAAGGTCACCGCTCCGTAGGAGGATTCCGTACATCTATCTATAACTCATGTCCTGTAGAAGCCGTTGAAGCTTTGATAAAATGTATGCAGGATTTCGAAAAGAAATATTAATAATCTTTATTAGAAAAATCAAGTGGAATAATAGGTGATGAATGATGGGTTATTTGCAACCCGTCATTTGTCATTAATTTGAGATAATCTTTTTCTTTTAAATACAAGAGTCCACTCTGAAAACCCTCAAATGAGTGAGATTAACTTTTCGGAGTGGACTCAAAATTTCAATCTTAATTAAAAAAATAACAACCATGAAGATATTAGTCGCAACCGAGAAACCTTTTGCAAAAGATGCAATAAAGGGGATGAAAGGAATAATTGAAAATAATGAGCATGAAATGGTTCTGCTCGAAAAATATAGTAATAAAAAAGAACTTCTGGGAGCTGCAAAATCAGCCAATGCCATAATTATCCGAAGTGATATTGTTGATAAAGAAGTGCTGGACGCAGCAAAAGAACTGAAAATTGTTGTTCGTGCCGGTGCAGGATACGATAATGTAGATTTGGATACAGCCACCGCTAAGGGAGTTGTGGTGATGAACACTCCCGGTCAGAATTCAAATGCAGTGGCAGAACTCGTGTTTGGCTTTTTGTTACACTTAACACGAAATGGATTTGATGGAACATCCGGAACAGAACTAAAAGGTAAAAAATTGGGTTTACATGCTTTCGGACATATCGGTAAGATTGTAGCACACATAGCTCAGGGTTTTGGGATGGAAGTGTATGCTTATTCTCCATCGCTGTCTCGCAATCCGGAACGTGGAAAAGAACACGGCGTTATTGCAGTTAAAAATCCGGAAGAGTTGTATGATAAAAGTGAAATCGTTTCGTTGCACATGCCTGCGATTGATGCTACAAAACAGAGCATCAACTATGAGTTAATGAGTCGCTTGCCGGAAAATGGCATTGTTATCAATACTGCCCGTAAAGAAGTAGTCAACGAAGCTGATATGGTTCGAATAATGAACGAACGCCCCAAGTTTAAATACGCTACTGACATTAAACCCGGCAACCATGACGAAATGACCGATAAATTTGGGAAACGTTATTTTGCATCTGCAAAAAAATGTGGAGCTCAAACGGCTGAAGCAAATATGAATGCGGGATTGGCAGCAGCGCAACAAATTATAGATTATTTTGAAAATGGTAACGAAGAGTTTAGGGTGAATAAGTAACTCAAACTGAAATATGAGTTCACGTTAGATTTTGGACTGTTTTTCAAAATAGAGTGAAAGCGAAGGTACTGAAAGAGAGAGTAAAATCTTTTTTTAGTACCTTCTTACATTCAATGCATATATTACCGCTGAAAGCGACTTGAAAGAGTTGGCAAACAGAGGAACATTTCCTCAGGGAATTTCAAAAGCGAAAATGAAATGCGGCTGCCGTCGGATCATTATCCGGTGGTGATGATGAGGTATTCTCAAGGGTTAAAAGATCATTAGTGACAGAATAATCTGAATTGAATTTTATTTCTTTTTAATACACTAATAACGGGCAATCTAGGAATAAGTTGTCCGTTATTAATTTTACGACATAAAAAAACTCTTATTAGAGAGTTAGAAACGAACGAATCTATAAATGTATTTAGTTTTTATACCAAACAAAAGATTTCTTAATCATATAAAAGTCATTAATGAAAAAGAATTAATGATTCTGTAAAAAAGGAAGAGACTAATTTCCAATTATTTATTTGTTTATAATCATACAATTTTAGTGCTATTTTAAAAAAACATGTTATATAACATATAAAATAATTTTGCATTAATCGATTAACTATTTATTTTTGACTTAATTGTTGTATCGAATTAAAATTTCATGGATGAAAAATGAAAAGAGTTTCTTTAAAAACCATTGCTGAACAATTAGGGGTCTCAACTGCGACGGTTTCTCTTGCTTTAAGCGGTAAAGCTAAAGAAGGAAGAGTGAGCGAAGAATTATCTAACAAAATAGTAGATATGGCAAAGGAACTCAATTATATGCCCAATACTTTAGCAAAAGGGTTGCGGATTGGAAAGTCTAAAACGATTGGTTTGGTGATAGCAGATATTTCCAATGTCTTTTTTGGCACATTGGCATTACACATTCAAGAGTATGCAGAAAAAGAGGGTTATGCAATAATTATAGTTAACACCAACGAGCGGTTTGATAAAATGGAGAAATTGATGCAATTATTGAAAGCTCGACAAGTAGATGGTTTTATAATTACTCCCACCGAAAACAGTAAAGAGTTAATTGAAGATCTAATAGCCGAAAAATTGCCATTTGTGTTGGTAGACAGAAGTTTTCCGGACTTAGAGGTTAACTCGGTTTTAATTAATAATTATGATATATCCTATAAATCTACTGAAAAACTGATTCAACAAGGATGCAGAAATATAGGTCTAATCACCTACAAACAAAATCAGTTTCATATAAATGAACGTGGAAGAGGTTATGTGGAAGCTTTAAAAGATGCAGGCATATTTAATCCGGAGAATATTGAGGAGGTATGTTATGATTCTTTAAAAAGTGATGTGGACAGCGCAATCTATAATTTAATAAATAAAAAAGATAAAATAGATGGAATATTCTTTACAACCAACTCAATCTCTATAAATGGCGTTAAATCATTAATTAAAAATAATATCAACGTACCCAAAGAGATTCAAATAATGTGTTTTGACGAAAGCGAAGCTTTTTATTTATTGCCTTATATGGTACCTTTTGTCAAACAACCTATCGAACAAATGGCAGAAAAATCAATGGAATTATTAATAGCTAATATTAAGATGGATAAAGTGAATATTGAAATAAAACAATGCATCATTGATGCGGAATTAATAATAGAATAAAAATTCATCAATACAGTTAAACGATTAATCAACATGAAAAGTAATTATCCAAAAATCGGTATTCGTCCCATTATTGACGGACGACGAGGAGGAATCAGAGAATCATTGGAAGAAACAACCATGAATCTTGCAAAAAGTGCAGCAAAGTTATACACCGATACGCTGAAATATCCGAATGGAACCCCCGTTGAATGTGTTATTGCTGACACATGCATAGGAGGCGTAAAGGAAGCAGCAATGTGTGCCGAAAAATTTGAAAAAGAAGGAGTAGGACTTTCCTTATCGGTTACACCTTGTTGGTGCTATGGCTCAGAAACTATCGACATGAATCCGAATATTCCCAAAGCAATTTGGGGGTTCAACGGAACAGAACGTCCCGGAGCTGTTTATCTTTCGGCTGCTTTGGCGGTGCACAACCAGAAAGGATTGCCGGCTTTTGGAATTTACGGAAAAGATGTTCAGGATGCCAACGATACAACTATTCCCGAAGATGTGAAAGAAAAATTATTGCGTTTTGCGCGCGCCGGATTAGCTGTAGCAATTATGCGCGGTAAATCTTATCTGGCAATTGGTACTGTATCAATGGGTATTGGAGGATCGATGGTAAATCCTGATTTTCTTCAAGAATATCTGGGAATGAGAACTGAGTATGTTGACGCCAGCGAAATGCTTCGTCGAGTGCAACTTGGAATTTATGACAAGGAAGAATACCAAAAAGCGTTGGATTGGACCAAAGAGCATTGTATATCACGTGAAGGAGTAGACCATAATCCTGAACACTTGAAGCAGTCACGCGAACAAAAAGATGAGAATTGGGAGTTTGTGGTAAAGATGACACTGATTATGCGTGATTTGATGATTGGCAATCCGAAACTTGATGAAATGAATTTTGGAGAAGAAGCACTGGGACATAATGCCATTGCCGGAGGATTTCAAGGACAGCGTCAGTGGACAGATTTTATGCCTGATGGAGATTTCTCAGAAGCAATTCTTAATTCTTCGTTCGATTGGAATGGGATACGCAAGCCTTTTATGTTTGCCACAGAAAATGATTACCTGAATGCAATCAGCATGTTGTTTAATCATCTGTTGACAAACACGGCACAAATATTTGCTGATGTACGCACTTATTGGAGTCCTGAATCAATTGAACGAGTTACGGGTTGGAAACCGGATGGAGTTTTAGAAAATGGTGCTATTCATTTAATTAACTCCGGTTCTTGCACACTTGATGGAACCGGGCAACAATCTGATAGTGAAGGCAATCCTGTAATGAAACCATTTTGGGAGATTACTTCGGAAGAAGTAGACAAAATGCTCAATGCTACTACTTGGTATCCGGCATCGTTAGAATATATGCGAGGAGGAGGCTATTCATCGAAATTCCTGACAAGACCCGGAATGCCTGTTACTATGTGCAGATTGAATCTTATAAAAGGTCTTGGTCCGGTTCTTCAAATTGCTGAAGGATGGACAGCTACATTCCCCGAAGAGGTTTTTAAAATAATTGACAATAGAACCGATAAAACATGGCCATCTACTTTTTTTGTTCCAAAAATTACCGGAAAAGGACGCTTTACGAACATCTATTCCGTAATGAACAACTGGGGAGCAAACCATGGAGCTATAAGTTATGGACATATTGGTGCTGATCTGATTACTTTAGCATCCACTTTATCCATTCCTGTAAATATGCACAATGTAGATGAAGATAAAATTTTCCGTCCCGATGCATGGTCAGCTTTTGGCTCAGATAATGAAGGGGCTGATTATCGAGCTTGTCAAACTTATGGACCGTTATATAAATAATAACCTGTTTATATTAAGAGGAAATTCAATCAATTTATCACTCTAAGCGAAGATGCAATAACCAATATTGGAAACTGTGCTATCCTTAGGTACATATTGCTATTAGTGGCGTCAAACGATTGTTATTGAGCGTACACAATAAATTTAAAACAGAGTATTTATAATATTATCTCAATGAGGTTTGCTATAAATTCAATCGAAGATACTTTCGGGAACAACAATTCGACCAGTTTATTTTTGCTATCGTTTCAGGTCAATCTAACTTTTGGTCAAAAATTTATAGAACGCTTTTGCGAATAACCATTTAAATAATTTATAAAATGAAATTAAATTCAATCTATGTTTCGTTTTTATTAATCTTTGGATTAATTACAGCAGTTTTTGCTCAATCCCAATCATTCAATGGTCTTGACATGGATATGGGAAATCTTTATCGTCTTTCTAATGCCGAAACTCGATCTATCAGTCCAGAAAATTTTACGGGAGAAAAAGGAAAAGGCGGTATGGCCACTCCCAGTCCCGATGCACCCCGAAACAATGCTAATGCATCAGGTCCAGCTCGAGATTTAGGACAAGGGTGGAAAGTGAATCCTTTTGTTCGTATTAATCCTGGAGAAACTTTTACTATGGCTGAAATTGATGGTCCTGGAGCCATTCAGCATATTTGGATGACTCCCACCGGCAATTGGCGTTTTTCTATTCTTCGCATTTACTGGGATGATGAAACAGAACCCTCTGTTGAGTGCCCGGTGGGTGATTTCTTTGGTATGGGTTGGAACGATTATGCGCATCTAAACTCTATGCCGGTAACAGTAAATCCGGGAAGTGCATTCAATTGTTACTGGGTAATGCCATTTAGAAAGAAATGTAAAATAACAATGACCAATATTAATGATGCCGATGCAATGACTCTTTACTATCAAGTTGATTATACACTAACAGATGTTCCGAATGATGCTGCCTATTTTCATGCACAATTCCGTAGGACAAAAGTAAATGAAACATCCGATTATACTATTGTAGATAATATAAAAGGCGAAGGACATTACGTTGGTGTTTATATGGCATGGCAGGTAAATAATAATGGATGGTGGGGAGAAGGTGAAATAAAGTTTTTTATGGACGATGATAAAAAATTTCCTACAATAATTGGAACCGGAACAGAAGATTATTTCTGTGGGTCTTATAATTTTGACAGAAATGGTAAATATACAACCTTTACTACACCTTATGCGGGTCTTGTGCAAGTGTTGCCGCCGGATATAATTTATAAATCAGGACAACGATTTGGATTATACAGATGGCATATAATGGATCCAATTCGATTCAAGAAAAATTTGAAAATTACGATGCAAGATCTTGGCTGGCGTCATGGTGGGCGCTACTTGCCACAGCAATCTGATATATCTTCAACTTGCTTTTGGTATCAGAGAGAACCACATGCAAAATTTCCTGAATTGCCCGATTGGAAATATTTAGAGATTAATTGATAATTGTGCAAAGTGGAACTAAACCTTTATCACGAAATTACTTAATCATTCAGACTTGTTTTATTGCACGCTAACTGCGTTAAAAAGCCTCGTCATAGCTGTGGCTATGCTTCTGTTTTTTGCCTCTTATCACACAAAATAAATTCGCCTGTTTTGTCCAACTTGTTTTGTGATAAAGCCTAAAGATGCAAATTTAATTATTAATGTTATAAACTATGAAACTAAAACAACAAAACATTTTACTGCTTACTGCAATTGCGAGCATAATGCTTTTTTCCTGTACCGGGAATAATAAAAAAACAAGTGATATGAAAAAAGAATATGAGAAAGGAACATTTGGTTACGACCTGAATTATCTATCAAAAAAAGACAGTCTGATTGTCTTGATATCGGAAGACGAAAAGGCACAAGTAATTGTATCAGCTAAGTATCAGGCGAAGGTGTTTACTTCAACTACTAATGGGGTAGATGGGAACAGTTTAGGATTTGTGAATTATAAGTTTTTCGACGCTGATGTAATTGATGAACATATGAATGGCTATGGAGGTGAAAACCGATTTTGGTTAGGACCAGAAGGCGGACAATATTCCATCTATTTTGCACCCGAAAAAGAGCAAGTGTATGATAACTGGCATACGCCAAAAGCCATTGATATTGAAGAATGGGATGTGCGTTCCACATCGTCTAAAGAAGCTGTGCTTTCAAAAGATATGAAATTGAAAAACTATCAGGGTAATACCTTAGATATTTCCGTTGACCGAAGAATATCGATTCTATCTGATTTGGAAATCGCAAATCAATTGGGAATATCGTTACCTGACGGAGTTTCTGCCGTAGCCTATGAAACCGACAACATGATTACAAACAAAAACGATTACGAATGGACAAAAGAGACCGGAACAGTTTGTATTTGGATGTTAGATATGTTTAACCCATCTGACTCAGCAGTTACTATAATACCTTATAATACAGGCAGTGAAAACGAATTAGGAGCTGTGGCGACAACAGATTATTTTGGTGAAATACCTTCTGACTATTTACAAGATATTGACGGGGTACTTTATCTCAAAACCGATGGTAATCACAGAAGCAAATTAGGATTGAATGGCAAAAGAACCATCGGAGTTGCCGGAAATTATGACCCAATTGCACAACGCTTAACGCTGATAACCTTTGATGTTGATCCTGAAAAAACATATTTAAATCAGGAGTGGAATCCGGAGAAAAACCCATTAATTGGTGATGCACTGAATGCGTATAACGACGGACCACTTGAAGATGGCAGCATTATGGGTCCTTTTCTGGAACTTGAAAGTTGCTCTCCAGCCGCATTTCTGAAACCCGAAGAGTCATTGTCGCATATGCACAATGTGTTCCATTTTGTTGGAGATGAAAATAACCTATCTCTTATTTGTGAAAAATTGCTGGGAGTAAGTCTGGACAAAGTAAAAAATGTTTTCTGATAAAACATACAACATGAATAATAAAAATTTAGCAAAACATCGCTTAGTCCCTGCAGGAATAATATTCCCGTTTATTCTTCTTACAGCCTTGTTTTTTATTTGGGCTGTGCCCAATAATATGACGGATACTATGCTTGCAGCTTTTAAGCGCATCATGAGTTTAAACGATACTCAAACAGCATGGATCCAAGTAGTGTGCTACCTTTTAGGTTATGGTTTTTTTGCAATTCCTGGTGCAATATTTATCAAAAAACATACTTATAAATCAGGAGTGCTCTTAGGGCTGGGCCTTTGTATCACGGGTGCTATTCTTTTCTATCCTGCTATGCTTGCCAACAGCTCAAGTTCTGTTTTGAGTTTTGGGATGTACTTATTAGCCCTTCTTGTTCTTTTTGCTGGACTTTCTATTTTAGAAACCTCCACGAATTCTTATGTATATGCATTGGGTGACCCTCGAACTGCAACCCGCAGGTTGAATTTTTCTCAATCCTTTAATCCTTTTGGAGCTTTAACTGGAGTTCTTGCAAGTCAAATATTTGTATTATCACAACTAAATACGATGAGTGCTTTTGATAGAGCATCTCTTTTGCCAGCAGAGCGAATTTCAATGCAAAATGCTGAGTTAAATGCTGTAACAAATGCTTACTTAATACTTGGTCTTGTGATGCTCGTGCTTTTCCTCTTAATCTTTTTTACAAGAATGCCAAAAGCACAAGATGATGACAAAAACCTGAATTTAAAGGCAACTTTTAAACGATTGAAGAGTAATAAAAATTATGTTTGGGGTGTAATGGCTCAGTTTTTTTACGTGGGTGCACAAATTGCAGTGTGGTCTTTTATAATTCGATATGCAATGCAACAATTGAATTTTGATTCAGTAATCGCTTCACTGGGTGAAAATCCGTCATCGGATGCAATTATCGTAGCATTACGAGGTGTTGAGCCAGTTGCGGGTGCTTTCTACAGCTTATCCGAATGGTTGGGTCTTGATGTACTATTACCAAGAACTGCTGAGCAAGCCGGAGCTACATACTATATTATGTCGCTTGTGCTTTTCGTGTCGGGACGTTTTATTTGCACTTGGCTCATGAAATATATCCGACCTGTTAATCTTCTTTCAACATTAGCGGTGTTGGCAGTTATATGCTCTATTACCTCTATTTATGCGTCAGGATTCATAGGTATCTATGCTCTTATGGGAATATCCGGTTGTATGTCTCTCATGTTTCCTACCATTTATGGTCTCGGAATGAGAGGTCTGGGTGAAGATACTAAACTTGGAGGTTCAGGTATGGTGATGGCTATTGCAGGAGCTGCAGTGCTTACACAATTGCAAGGTGTATTATCGGATCAGTCCGGAGATATTAAATTCGCTTATTGGGTGCCTGCAATTGCTTTTGTTATTATTGCTTATTATAGTTTCACGGTTGCACGCAATAAAAAACTACAGGCATCCATTCAAGATTAAAAATTAAAAAAAACAATAAATTGGACGAAATGAACAAATTAATAATAGGAATTGACTACGGAACAGATTCATGTCGAGCACTGGTTATAGATACCACATCGGGAAAAGAAGTGGCGACTTACACATCATTCTATCGCCGATGGAAAGAAGAATTGTTTTGCAATCCTTCAAGGAATCAGTATCGTCAGCATCCGCAAGACTATATCGATTCTTTAAAGGAAGTAATTCGTGGAGTTACACAACAACTCTCTTCCGAAGAAGTGAAGAGAGTTGTTGCTATTGGTATTGACACCACTGGCAGTACACCGTGTTTAACGGATAAACAGGGAACGCCTTTGGCATTACTCCCTAAACATGCAGAAAATCCAAATGCGATGTTTTTTCTTTGGAAAGATCATACTTCCATTCAGGAAGCGAATGAAATTAACGAGTTGTCTCGTAAATGGGAAACAGATTATACATCGCGTTCAGGAGGAATTTATTCATCGGAGTGGTTTTGGGCAAAAGGTTTGCATGCGTTGCGTGAAGATGCTTCCATTCGAGAAGATGCTTATGCTATTATTGAGCATTGTGATTGGATGCCGGCATTGTTAACCGGAAATTTGAAACCCGAAGAAGTAAAACGAAGTAGATGCGCAGCAGGACACAAAGGAATGTGGGCGGAAGAGTGGGGTGGTTATCCGTCTCAAGAGTTCTTTTCTCAATTAGACCCTTTGTTAGATGGATTTGCAAAACAGTTGAGTGATAAAACGTATACTTCCGATAATAGTGCAGGAAAACTAACAA
>JAQVGF010000164.1:3500-4976 GCA_028696875.1 Dysgonamonadaceae bacterium | reverse complement strand
TAAATTTATTATCTTTGTCTACTCACACTATACTTAAAAAAATGAAAACAAAAAAATGGAAACAGAATTCTCAACGAACTTACCTTATAAAGTAGCTGATATTTCACTTGCCGACTTTGGCAGAAAGGAGATAGAAATTGCCGAACACGAAATGCCGGGATTGATGGCACTAAGAGAAAAACATAAAAATCATTTTCCTTTAAAAGGAGCACGTATAACAGGATCGCTTCATATGACCATACAAACTGCTGTGCTCATTGAAACGCTTGTGGAGTTAGGCGCCGATGTGAGATGGGCAAGCTGCAATATTTTTTCTACCCAAGACCATGCTGCTGCAGCCATTGCCGCTGCCGGAGTACCTGTGTTTGCATGGAAAGGTGAAACGTTAAAAGAATATTGGTGGGCTACCGATATGGCACTGCGTTTTCCCGATGGAAAAGGACCTAATTTAATTGTAGACGATGGTGGAGATGCTTCTTTGCTTGTACACTTAGGACATAAAGCCGAAAACGACCCCAAATCCATAGATAGAAAAGGTTCCAACAAGGAAGAACAAACCATATTGGATACGCTGGCGCGTATTTTGAAAGAAGATAATAAACGTTGGCACCGAACGGTGAAAGAATTGAAAGGAATTTCTGAGGAAACCACTACTGGGGTTCATCGTTTGTATCAGATGATGGAACGAGGTGAACTGTTGGTTCCTGCTATCAACGTAAATGACTCTGTTACAAAGTCGAAGTTCGATAATTTATACGGATGCAGAGAATCACTTGCCGATGGCATTAAACGTGCCACAGATGTTATGATAGCCGGAAAAGTTGTTGTTATATTGGGCTATGGAGACGTTGGTAAAGGTTGCGCCCAATCTATGCGCAGCTATGGCGCACGCGTAATTGTAACAGAAATAGATCCCATTTGCGCTTTGCAAGCCGCTATGGAAGGATTTGAAGTGAAGACGATGGAAGATTCTCTGAGTGAAGGGAATATTTATGTAACTACAACCGGCAATAAGGGTGTAATTACAATTGATCATATGAAACAGATGAAAGATCAATCTATTGTTTGCAACATTGGACATTTCGATAATGAGATTGAAGTTGATAAACTGGTTGAATTTCCCGATATTAAACATACCAATATCAAACCACAAGTTGATAAATATACTTTTCCTTCCGGAAACTCAATTTTCTTGTTGGCCGAAGGCCGTTTGGTAAATTTAGGATGTGCTACAGGGCATCCCTCTTTTGTAATGAGCAACTCATTTACCAACCAAACTTTGGCGCAAATAGATTTGTGGGAAAACAAATACGATGTGGGAGTGTATCGATTGCCAAAAAAACTGGATGAAGAGGTAGCGCGTTTACATCTCGAGCATATTGGCGTTAAACTCACCAAATTAACTCCGGAACAAGCCGATTATATCGGAGTATCGCCCAATGGACCATTTAAAGCGGAACATTATAGGTATTGAGT
>JAQVGF010000164.1:0-3400 GCA_028696875.1 Dysgonamonadaceae bacterium | reverse complement strand
TCACACCCCAAACCAGTAATTATTTAAGAACAAAAAGTCTATGTCAATTATAAACAGTGTTTTAGATACGGATCTCTATAAATTTACAACCAGTTATGCATATTCAAAGCTATTTCCGAGAGCTTTCGGGGAGTTTGAATTTGTAGACAGGAGTAATGATGATTATCCTGACGGATTTGATAAGTTGGTGAAAGAGGAATTAAAAAGCATGGAAGACCTTTTTCTAACCAGTGATGAGGAACAATTTTTAAAGAAAAATCTACCCTATCTTCCGCCCACTTATATCGATTTCTTGAAAGGATTTCGTTTCGATTCATCAGAAGTAAAAGTATGGATGGAGGATAAGAAATTGAAAATTAAAGCAACGGGTTTGCTCTATCGGGTTACTTTGTGGGAAACTCCCATATTGGCAACTGTTTCTGAGCTTTATTTTAAAGTAACCGGACAAACAGTCGATACTTCATATATGGAACAATCAGCCATTGAAAAGGCAAAATTACTTACTGAGAATAACGTCAATTATTCGCTTTTTGGGATGCGACGTCGTTTCAGTTTTGAAGTAGAAGACAGAGTAACCAAATTACTGAAAAAACACTCTCAGAAAAACTACTTCGGAACAAGCAATATGTACATGGCATTTAAGCATAATGTTAAAGTATCGGGTACACATCCACACGAATGGATTCAGTTTCATGGTTCGATATATGGTTACAAAATGGCAAACTACATGTCCATGGAAAATTGGATCAATGTGTACGATGGTGATTTAGGGACAGTACTTACCGATACCTATACCACTGAAATATTCCTTCGCAACTTTAGTAAAAAACATGCTGCGCTTTTCACCAGCTTACGCCATGATAGTGGTGATCCGATGGAATTTGTAGACAAAGTGATTAAACGTTACGAAGAATTGAGAGTAAATCCTCAAATAAAATACATCGTATTTTCAGATAGTTTAAATGTGGAAAAAGCAATCGCAATTAAAGAATATTGCGGTGATAGGATAGGGGCTTCATTTGGTATTGGCACAAATCTTACCAATGACGTGGATAAGAATATAAAAGGAATGAATATTGTGATGAAGCTGTTTCGCTGTAAAATGACCGAAAAGGAAGCGTGGCACGAGTGTGTTAAACTGTCGGATGTGGAAGGAAAACATACAGGAAGCAAACACGAGATACATTTGGCACAAGAGACGTTGGGGTTGATATAATACATTTACACCAAATTGTAGTGGCAGGTCGCGACCTGTCATTAGGGGATAATAAATTGAAGGGTTCAGCTTTTTTGGCAGTTGAATCCTTTTTTAATATCTTCGTTAGCGTGCGAATCCATTCATTCGATATAAGGATTTGTGAGGAACCAGAGAGTAGATACGATAGGATTTTTCTAAAAAGGCAGATAAGAGAAAAAATAAGTATGTTTGTATTGAAAAATCGTTTGTTAAATAAAAAAACTATAATAAGAAAATGGCAGGACATAGTAAATGGTCAAATATTAAAGCAAGAAAAGGTGCGCAAGACAAGAAAAGAGCTAAAATATTTGCGAGAGTAATTAAGGAAATAACAATAGCAATTAAAGAAAATGGCAATAATGGAGATCCCGAAACTAACCCCGCACTAAGAAATGCAATACAAAATGCACGGGGTGCAAATTTACCTAAAGATAACATTGAAAGAGCTATAAAGAGAGCTTCCGGTGCCGATTCTGAAAATTACAAACACCTCAATTTTGAGGGATACGGACCTCACGGAATAGCTATGTTTGTTGAATGCACTACAGATAACAGTAACAGAACGGTTGCCAATATAAGAGCTATCTTCAATAAGTATGGTGGAAGCTTGGGGACAAATGGTTCTTTAGAATTTTTATTTGATAGAACCGGAGTATTTACTATTCAAAAAGAGGAGTTGAAGATTGATTGGGAGGAATTGCAACTAATATTAATCGAGCACGGTGCTGAATCTTTTGAAGAAGAAGAAGAAGTCTATTTGATCTATTCTGATTACAAAAGCTTTGGCAATGTTTCAGACAAACTTCTTGAGTTGAATATTGAAACACAAAATGCTGCAGTGGAACCGATACCTAATCATACCGAAGTATTACCCCTGGAACAAGCCATGACCATTATTAATATGATTGAAGCATTTGAAGATGACGATGATGTGCAGAATGTGTATCACAACCTTGAATTGACAGACGAGTTGAGTGAAGAACTTTCAAAGATGTAAAATTTTTAAGCAGTTAGCTTTCAGCAATTAGCAAACAGTTTTAAGTGTTAAGCCATCAGCCAATAGCTGGCGCGGATATTCATCCGTGCCATTTTTGGGAAATTAATTTCGATTTAAAATTTTCTTTCTGCCTCATTTTTATGTAAATTTGATTTTAGCATTAAAACATGCTTTTTTTTACAGCATTTTATTCATTTGTAACTATTTATCATTATGAAAAAATTAGGAAGTATACTGTTATTGTTAATGTTAGTCCTAACTGTTCACTCTTCTGCGTCGGCACAATCAGCTACCGATGGTTCAGAAGTAATTGGCAGATGGGACCTTACCATTGTTATTGAAGGAGATGATCTGGAGGATCTTGGATTGTTCAGACATGGCTTGATGGACACCGCCGGATTTCCCGGATGGTTGGAAGTAAATCTATCGGGATTCTCTACTTTGGTGGGTCGTTATGTTGGCTATGAAGGAAGCGCACGCCCCATTTCTGAAGTGCATCATGAAAACGGAAAATATCATTTTACCATTCCACCGCAGTGGATGGATATTGATGATCTCTATTTTGAATTTAATCTGGACAACAATAAACTGAAAGGTACCATGATGTTGGATGGTCATAAGCTGGACTGGACCGGAGTACGGGCACCCAGTCTTGTTCGCGAAAAGCCACCCGTTTGGGGAAACCCCAAAAATCTGCTTGACGATAATCTCTCAAGATGGATTATTCCGGCAAACAACAAGTTCAAAATGATGGATGGCGTATTGGTAAATCCCGAAGCCGGAGGCAATCTGGTAACTAAAGAGAAGTTCGAAGATTTTAAACTAAGCGTTGAATTCCGCTATCCCGAAGGGAGCAACAGCGGGATATACCTGCGCGGCAGGTACGAAGTTCAAATTGAGGATAGCCCTGTAGATAAGCCCAGCACTATTAGTATTGGCGGTATTTACGGATTTATTGAACCTGCTGTGTATGCAGCCAAAAAACCCGGCGAATGGCAGACTTTCGAAATCACGCTCGTAGGGCGCAATGTAACCATTGTTCATAACGACATTGAGGTTATCTCCAACCGACCCATTCCCGGTATCACCGGCGGCTCGCTCAATAGTAACGAAGGAACTCCCGGACCAATTATGATTCAGGGTGACCACGGACCTGTGGAATTCCG
>JAQVGF010000163.1 GCA_028696875.1 Dysgonamonadaceae bacterium | reverse complement strand
GTCGGGTAATTCTAATATAGGTGCAGAGCTGTTCGTGAATTAGGCAATTAACATATAAAATATTTATATTGCAATCTAAATATTTTATTTATCAGTCTTTCTTTATCATTTTATTTACTAAATATATTTATTTATGAAAAGGAATTATTACGCTCTATATATTGTGTTATTCATAGCTTCCATTTGCTTGAACTACAAGGCTTATGGTCAACATAATGCAGCGAAGTCCTTTCCCGATCGGATTATTTTAAATCTCGCCGAGGATGCATCCACTTCGATAGCAGTTACTTGGCGTACCGATTTGAATACCAAGGAAGGTTTTTGTGAACTTCAAAGTATAACTCCTACACGTATTAATCCGACAAACACACAGTCGTTTAAGGCTAAAACCACACGCGTAAAATATGGGTACGATGGAGAGCCAACTATTGAAGCTAATCAACACTCATTTGTTTTTACTGACTTGGAGCCCGGTGAAAAATATTTATACAGAGTAGGTAAAGAGAATTCCTGGAGCGAATGGCTTGAGTTTAAGCTGCCATCGCGTGAGAAGAGTAAATTCTCGTTTATCTATTTTGGTGATCCACAAAGCAATATTAAATCTGAGTGGTCAAGAGTAATTCGTAAAGCTTATAGTTTTAGCCCCAATTGTTCGTTCATGCTTTATGGTGGCGATATAATAAATAGAGCAGGGAGAGACTTGGAATGGGAGGAGTGGTTTATGGCAGGTTCTTATATTTATGGAATGGTGCCACAAGTTTTAACTCCTGGCAATCATGACTATAGTGGCTTGAAAATTGATCCCCACTGGAAGTATCAATTTACTCAGCCCGGAAACGGCCCGGAGGAAGTTAAAAATACATGTTATTTTTCTGATTATAAGAATCTAAAAATAATTTCTATTGATTCAGCTACTGAAAATGAACTGAGAGATGAAAATGGCAGCGCTCTGAAAAGTCAGAAAGCTTGGTTAGATTCTCTTTTGACAGTCAATACAAAAGATTGGGTAATTGTTACAACTCATCTTCCATTTTACTCTTCGAAAGAAACAAGGGATAATCCTATATTGAGAAAACACTTTCAACCCATCTTGGAAAAGCACGGGGTAGATATGGTATTAACAGGACATGATCATTCTTATGGTCGTGGCACTGCGTCTGATTTTTCCGAAGAACCCTCCATCGTTTATGTAGTCTCTGTTAGTGGTCCCAAATTATCCAAAGTTAGTGATAAAGAATGGATGCAGGTAAAAGGAAGTAATATTCAGTTGTTTCAAGAAATATCAATTGAGGAAAACAGGCTTCATTATAAAGCATTTACTGCAGATGGAGAGTTATTTGATGAATTTAAAATAAAGAAAAGGGCTAACGGAAAAAGTGAATTTATTGAATTACACACAAAAATAAACTCATTCCAAATGATGGAATAATTTAATAATTTGCTTGTGTTTAGCAACTTCAAGAGTGTAAAAGTAATCGTTGAATAATTAAAACTATATAAGAATTAAATAATATAAATCATGAAAAAAGAAAGATATGCCGTAGGTGTTGATCTGGGTGGAACATTTGTAAAATATGCTTTAGTTTCGGATTCAGGTGAAATTTTATTCACCGGCAAACTTCCTGTGGGAATGAATGCAACCCGCGAAGATACATTAAGAACCATTCAGAAATCTATCCAACATGTAGTAGATGAGTCTATAGAAAAGGGAGTTAAACTGCAGGGAATTGGTATTGGTTCGCCTGGCATCGTATATAATGGCGTGGTTTTAGGTGGAGCTGATAACCTTGATCGTTGGGAAAACATTGATTTAGCCGGTATATATAGTAAAGAGTTTGATCTGCCAGTTTTTGCTGACAATGATGCAAACGTAATGGGCATGGGTGAAGCCACTTTTGGTGCAGCAAAAGGTTGCAGTGACGTTGTTTTCATTACTGTTGGAACTGGTATTGGTGGTGCCATTATTATAAACGGGCAGTTGTATGGCGGGTACAAAAATCGAGGTACAGAATTAGGTCATGTAACAATCAAATATGATGGTATAGATTGCAATTGTGGTGGTCGTGGCTGTCTGGAGGCATATGCTTCTACGGGAGCACTGATTCAGCAATATGCCAAAAAGACAAACAAAGATATAGCAGATTTAGACGGTCATTATATAATTAGGAAGTTTAAGGAAAACGAACCCGAAGCTGTAGATTGCATGAAAAATCACACCAGATATTTAGGCCAAGGAATTGCCGGCTTTATAAATATTTTTGCACCGCAAAAAGTAGTCGTAGGAGGGGGCATTTCAGAAGCAGGTCAGTTTTATATTGATATGATAAAAGAAACAGCATTTCGTTATGCAATGCCTGATTGTTCGGTTAATACCGATGTAGTTGCAGCTACTTTGGGAAATAATGCTGGCTGCTTGGGAGCTGCAATGTTGGTTTTTAGAGGTTAAAACATTATACAGAGAAGTTTTTTTTTGAATAATGAGACTACTCCGAAAATATTTTAATTCTGGTTGTTAGACTTTTCTCTCCTTTGTCCTGTTGCTAATTTGAACGTGTATCCTCATTTCGACGATGATGAGGATGATGATTCATCCATCGGGATTAAGCATGGGTGAGTTGAGTTTTTGTGAAGCGGTGTGCGGAAAGTATGTTGTGGACATTTTTTTCGTAATTTCGGCTGTGGTTGTTTCGTTGGGGATAAAAAGGAAGTTTACCGTGGATAAAATAACGTTATGAGAAAGATATTGAAAATTACAGGAATCGTATTTTTGTTGTTGATAGCCGGTTTAATAGCCTGGAGCTACTCGAACATGAAAGATCGTTTCCCAGGCTATACGGCTGATATGAAAATAATGGGAGCTGCTCCCGGAGAAATAAAAGCTGGTTTTGCGGCCATTGCCGTTACGCCCGAAGTGCCCGACCGTTGGGTGGATGCCAACAACGATGCAAAATATAACCCGAAAGATGGAGATACTTTTATTGATGGAAACGGAAACGGTGTTTTCGATCCTGTGTGGATTGCAGGTTTCAGCAACAACCGACCGGCTAACGGAATGCATGATGACGTTTGGGCACGCACCATGGTAATTTGCGACGGGAAAACGCGCGTGGCAATTGTTGCCTTAGATGCCATTGGTTTTATGCACGATGAGGTGGTGGATGTACGAAACAGGATTGCTGCCGAAGCCGGAGTTTCGTATGCCATAATTTCTTCCACACATACACACGAGGGACCCGACTTATTGGGAATGTGGGGAAAATCGCCGTTTAAAAGTGGCGTTAATCGGGAATATAAGAATTTTGTTAAGCAGCAAATTGTGAAATCGGTGGAAACCGCAGTTAAAAATTTGCGTCCGGCGCGACTTGAAATCTCGGAAGATGAAACCGGAGCGGTCCATCTTGTAAAGGATACCCGCCAGCCTGTAGTTTTTGACTCCGGATTGAGGATGATTCGTGCTGTGGACAAAGAAAATGGAACTACGCTTGGAAGTGTAATTGCCTGGGGCAACCATCCCGAAACGCTGTGGAGTAAAAATCTGTTGATTTCTTCCGATTTTCCACATTTCGTGCGCGAAGGAGTTGAGAAGGGCGTATTCCATGGCGATAGCCTGATGAAAGAGGGAATAGGCGGAATTGCACTTTACGTTAATGGTGCGGTGGGCGGATTAATGTGCACCCACCCTTCACTTCCGGTTCATGATCCTTTCACGGGTGAAGAATTCTCAGAACCATCCTTTGAAAAAGCCGACGCTCAGGGGAAACAGCTCTCGTTGTTGGCTCTCAGTGCGATGGAAAAACCCGTAGAGGTAATTGATTCGGGTAGCATTTCGTTGGTAGTGCGTACCATTCATTTACCCATCAAAAACAAGTTATTCAAACTGGCAGCAGCATTGGGAATAATGGATCGCGGAACAACGGGATGGATGAAAACACGGTCGGAACTTTCAGCATTTACTATCGGGCCGCTTTCGTTTGTCACCATTCCCGGTGAAATTTATCCAGAAATTATTAATGGCGGGATAGAAGCACCCGAAGGGCAGGATTTCAAAATTGATCCCTTGGAAATCCCGCCGGTGCGGGAAATGATGCCCGGTCGCCATAAATTTGTATTGGGTTTGGCCAACGATGAAATTGGTTACATCATTCCCAAAAGTCAGTGGGATGTGAAAGCACCGTACGGCTATGGCCGGGATAAATCTCCCTATGGCGAGGTCAATTCAATGGGTCCCGAAACAGCACCGATTCTGCATCAAAACCTGAAAGAAATGCTTTTGGAGTTACAATAAAGCCACTCAATAAAAAATGTGGACACAGCTTTAATTGTTTTCAAAATTTACCTGTAACATAAACTACTCCCATAATTTCGTTAATAGTAACACAGAGCGACCAGTAACTATTTAGCTTCAAGCCAGGCAGTTTGGGTTTTTTGTAAATATTCAGCTGAAAACACTATCGCAACCCTTTGGATTCAAGATATGGTATTAGTAGTTCTGACTCATCTGTTTGAATGATATTTGCTTTAAATCTCAATAGATTTTGAATAGGTTCATCAATTTGGTTATTTCTAATTTTTTTATCTCTCTCGCCAAGTGCATTTATCCATACTCTTGCGTTTTCACCCCGAATCAATTCTGTTAGCTCCTCTGTATAAAATGAATCGTCAATATGAATGACCGGTGTTTCGAAAAGTTGTAATGCTGAGTCGGCAGTTTCATAAGAGCGAGCTCTTGGCATAACCATCGCTTCCGGACACAAAGAAATTATCTCATTGAGTATTTCAAAACTACTATCAAAAAACAGAACTTGTTTTAGTGTGTTAGTTTTTTTTACTACATCAACTACAGGTTTCAGATTTGAAGTTTTTAAATCAATGTCTATCATTACTTTCCCTTTTGCCAATTTCAATGCCTCTTCAAAAGTGGCTATCTTTTCATTTGTTACTGTTCCGTCGGATAGTTTTAATCTAAACTGTTGGAGTTCTTCCCACGTATACTCTTC
>JAQVGF010000162.1 GCA_028696875.1 Dysgonamonadaceae bacterium | reverse complement strand
TTGTGAACATGGTTTCTTCCGTTTTCAAATTAGCCGGAGTAAAAGTTGTAAACAGTGAAGGATATCCGGGATGGAAACCAAATCCCGAATCAAAAATACTAAAAGTTGCCAAAGAGGAATATAAAAAGCTATACAACAAATTTCCCGAAATCAAAGTTATTCATGCGGGACTGGAGTGTGGACTTTTCCTTGAAAAGTATCCCGAACTGGATATGATTTCTATTGGACCTACAATACGCAATGCGCATTCTCCGGACGAAAAAGTTGATATCCCCTCGGTAGCCAAATGGTGGGATTCGTTTGTGAAATTATTGGAGAATATGCCGGAAGAGGGTGAGTAATTGACAGTTGACAATGGACAATGGACAACTTGAAATTGAAAATTGAGAGTTGAAAATTGAAAACGTGTTTTTTGTGAATGAGAAGTGGACAGATATTTTGAATAGGAGAACAAATTAAAATTGATAGAGATTAATTGATAATTTCTTACTTGAACTTGTTTCCACACATACCAGACTATTCTCAAAACTAGCAGTTGCCAATAAATATTCTCTAACGAGAACAATTTAAAAAGGAGAATGATCATTCCGGCTTTGCTGATTGATTGTTTTCCTTTTTCTTTTTCGAAAGAAAAGTAGAGTTGCGGGAAACGGCTATAGATGTACTGATTCATTACGTGTTACCCAATTAACTTTCTGTATCTATGAAAAAAAGAGATATTGCATTTATAATCCTACTAATTGCGTTTGTTTCCGTTAAGAAAGCAATAGCGCAAGATACTTTTCGGGTCATGTTTTATAATGTTGAAAACCTGTTTGATACAAAACATGACTCCTTAAAAAACGACCATGATTTCCTGCCGGGAGGATTTATGAATTGGACCAATTGGAAGTATTGGGAAAAACAACGAAACATCGGACGTGTGATAACTGCCGTTGGAGAGATGCATTCTCCTGCATTAGTGGGATTGTGCGAAATTGAGAACGATAGCGTTATTTTCGATTTAACTAAACGCTCGCCTATAAGAACGCAGCAATATGAGTACCTTGTAACCAACTCTCCCGACTTACGCGGTATTGATGTGGCGCTACTTTATCAGCGTCATCAATTTAAATTGCTTGAAAAAAATGAATACGAAGTTTTGTTTCGAAATAAATCGGCGCGTCCAACGCGCAATATCCTTCACGCTGTGGGACAATTGATTTCGGGAGATACGCTGGATGTGTTTGTTTGCCACTTCCCTTCCCGCTATGGCGGACAATTGGTTTCGGAACCCGGCAGAATTGATGCTGCTCAAACATTGAGGAACAAAGCTGATAGTCTTTTTGTGGTACGCCAAAATGCAAACATTCTCATTATGGGAGACTTCAATGATTATCCCGACAACAAAAGTATTTTTAAAACACTGAAAGCGCGCAGTCTGAATTATCATTTGAGCAAACATGAGCTTTACAATATGTTTTTCCATCGAATCAAAGAACAAGATTTTGGCACGTATAAGTATCAAGGACAGTGGGGAGTGCTGGATCAATTTATTGTGAGCGGAAATCTGCTGATGAATGAGGAAACTGTTTTTGTAAAAAACAGAGAAGCTCACATATTTAAAGCAGACTTTCTGACCGAAAAAGATGAAAAATATGGAGGAATACGTCCCTATCGCACAAATTTGGGACCGCGATACATTGGAGGTTTTAGTGATCACTTTCCGATTTTTATGGATTTGATTATAGAAGCACCATAAGAAAAGCAATCTGTTCCCGTAACTATTACAGACTCAGAATTAAGTGACTCAATTAAACTTTTTAGCTACCTCTCTGAATTTTAACATCTATCCATTTGCATTTCTCAAATAAAATTGTAATTTAGCCATCTCTTATCAAATGCACGGCTATTTTAATTCTTTATACTAAATTCTTTGCATCTGAGAAGAATAAATTCTATTTTTGCACTATTGTAGTAAATTACTAAACATATTAAAAACAAAATCTCATGAATCCATTATTATTCCCTATAAACGGCTGGGAAATCCCCATTATTATTCTGGCGATCTTACTTTTATTTGGTGGTAAAAAAATACCTGAATTTATGAGTGGATTAGGAAAAGGCATTAACAGCTTTAAAAAAGGATTAAAAGATATAGAAGACGACGTAAAGTCAGATCCTTCTTCTGATTCTAAATAGTACCTCATTCATTTTCTTACTAAAAACTCATGTGCCGATTTTTTTTTGACACATGAGGATAAACTTTATAATTCAAAAACCGATAGCATTCTCTATCGGTTTTTAGTACAACTAACAGATTGCGATAAAGCAAATGAGTAAAGATGAAATGTCCTTTTGGGACCATTTAGATGAATTACGAGCACATTTAATCAGAATTATCATAGCATTAGTAGTACTCACCACGGTGGGTCTAATTATCATGCCCAAAATATTCGATAGCATTATTCTTGCTCCAAGTTCATCGGATTTTGCAACTTATCGTCTTTTTGAGAAATTGGGAAAATTCATACCCTTTCTTCCTGATTATTCGGGCGACACCTTTTCGGTAAAGATTTTGAACATAAACATGACGACTCAGTTTATGACCTACATCTCTACCTCTTTTGCGTTTGCAGTCCTATTTTCCATACCTTATCTTTTCTACGAAATCTGGAAATTTATAAGCCCGGCACTTTACGAAAACGAGACGAAAAACATTCGGAAAGCTTTTTTGTTTGGAGGTTTCATGTTTATTATTGGATGCCTGGTGGGATATTTTATTGTTTTTCCGCTCATCTTCCGATTTCTGATTACTTTTGAATTAAGTGCGCACATAGAAAATATGTTATCGCTCGATTCTTACATGAGCAACTTCTACACCCTTATTCTAATTATGGGAGTGGTTTTTGAACTTCCTTTGGTATTTTGGATACTTTCAAGCATGGGACTGATTTATCGGTCGTTCTTTCGAAAATACCGTCGTCATGCCATTGCCGGATCACTTATTCTGGCAGCAATCATCACGCCATCCGGCGACCCATTCTCGCTTTTTGTGGTAACTATTCCCCTTTATATGCTTTGGGAAATTAGTGCGTTTGTGGTAAAAAAAGATCCACCGGCAGAAGAATTACCGGCGATATTTGAATAATAGATAAATAAATTTTGGGTGGTATTAAAAAAATTGTAGAGAAAATTCATGAATTTTCTCTACAACAACAATGAAACGGAAAAAATCTATTCCACATCCTCTTTCTTAGCCTCCTGCCAAATCTCCTCCATCTCGGACAATGTCATATCCTTCAGGTTGCGACCATTTTGTTTGGCTTCTTTTTCTAAATAATTGAATCGTTTAATAAATTTCCGATTTGTGCGTTCCAATGCATTGTCTGGATTCACATGATACAAACGCGCTGCGTTTACAATGCTGAAAAGCAAATCGCCAAATTCTGCCTCCATGCGATCCTGATTCATTTTTTCTATTTCAATTTTCAATTCAGACATCTCTTCATTTACTTTGTCCCAAACGTCACGTCTCACATTCCAATCGAAACCTGAATTACGTGCCTTGTCTTGAATCCGATAGGCTTTTATTAGCGCTGGAAGTGAATTAGGAACTCCATCCAGAATTCGCTTGTTCCCGCCTTTCTCAGTCATCTTAATCTGCTCCCACGATTTTTCAACCAATTCTGCAGATTCAATCGATTTATCGCCAAAAACATGTGGGTGGCGAAAAACCAACTTATCAGAAATAGCATTGCACACATCGCCAATATCAAACGAATTGTTCTCTTCTCCTATTTTTGCATAAAAAATAATGTGGAGCAACAGATCACCCAATTCTTTTTTTATCTCTTCTTGATCATTATTTAAAATGGCTTCCGAAAGTTCGTACGTTTCTTCAATTGTGTTTGCTCGCAAACTCTCATTAGTCTGTTCTCTATCCCACGGACATTTTTCTCTTAACTCATCCATTATATCTAAGAGACGATTGAAGGAGTCTAAATTTTCTTGACGTTTATTCATTATCAGGTTTTTATAAAAGAGAATACCGATGAACAGAGTAAAAAAACTTTGTCATCGGTATTCATATTTTAATTGTTTATATTTCTAATACTACTTAGTGTCTGTAAGAAAACCCCTTACTTTTGAGTTTTTGATAAGAAAAAGACAAAGACAAGGCTTTCGATGTTTTTGAAATCAAGGAGTTTACTAAAGTAAATGACTGTTTCAAAAACGAGAGTAACGCAGTATTTGTCGTTTTCTTATAAAAAACTACTTTTAAAAATTCTGAAGTCCACCCTCTAAAAACTGAACATATCTATCTACATCTTCATCAAAGGCGTACGATGGACTGATTGGATTTCCGTCTGTATCCAAAGCAATATAATAGGGTTGTGCATTTGCTCCAAATTTATGTCTTTGCAAATAACTCCATTTATCTCCAATAGTCTTAAGCTTTGTTTTCCTTCCGCTTTCGTTCACTTCTATTATTTCAGGTAGTCGTGTCTTATCGTCCACCATCAATGTAATTAATACATATTCATTGTCCAGCAGATTCTTCACACGCGGATCAGTCCAAACAGAAGCTTCCATTTTCCGGCAATTTACACAACCATATCCTGAAAAGTCAATCAACACAGGTTTATTCACCTGTTTGGCATATGCCATGCCGGCTTCGTAGTCCAATGATTTGGCATGTACTGCTCCATCATACAAATTAAAATCTTGTGTGTACATGGGCGGTGCAAAAGCGCTAATTGCTTTCAGCGGCGCACCCCAAAGTCCGGGTACCATATACAATGCAAATGAAAGTGAGATAATCGACAAAAACAACCGTGTAACTGAAACGTGAGCCAATTCACTGTCATGTGGAAGTCTTAATTTGCCTAACAAATAGATTCCTAACAAAGCAAATATCACAATCCAAAGTACTAAGAATGTTTCTCTATCGAGTATACCCCATCCGTATGCTAAATCTGCTACGGAGAAGAACTTGAGCGCTAAAGCTAATTCTAAGAACCCTAAAAC
>JAQVGF010000161.1 GCA_028696875.1 Dysgonamonadaceae bacterium | reverse complement strand
GCTAAAACTATTGAATACGATGGAATATCTTCTCATGAATTGATGGAAAAGGCAGCGACCGCTTTTTTTGATTATTTCAAACAGAAGTACACCGATAAAGAAAAAACTGTTGCCCTGTTTTGTGGAATGGGTAATAATGGAGGAGACGGGCTTGCAGTTGCTCGCTTACTGCATAAAACAGGATATAGCGTGGAGGTATTGGTAGTAAAAATAAGCGACAGATATTCTGATGATTGTGCTCTCAATTTAGAAAGAGCACAAAAAACGGGCGTTCCCGTTTCAACAATTCACACAAATCATGATATTCCCGAAATAAGCAAATTCGATATTATTATCGATGCTATTTTTGGAACCGGTTTATCCCGTGAGTTAAGCAGATTAGCAAAAGATGTTATTGATTGCATCAATAAATGCAAGAAAACTGTGCTAAGTATTGATGTGCCAAGCGGTTTGTTTTTAGATAAATTTACTTCGTTTGCTGTTGAAGCTACAGAAACTATCACTTTTCAAATACCCAAACTGGCTCTTTTTCTCCCGGAAAACACAAAGTTTGTCGGCAAATTATCGATGGTGGATATTGGTTTAAATGCAAGAGCAATTGAAGAAGCTGAAACAGATATCTGTTTACTTACTTCTCAAAATATATCTTCAAAACTGAAACCCTTAACCAAATTTGCACACAAGGGCACTCAGGGTCATGCGCTTATTATTGGTGGAAGTTTAGGGAAAATTGGAGCCGTCTCACTCGCTTCAAAAGCCGCTCTAAAGAGCGGATGCGGATTGGTTACTGCGTATGTTCCAGAGTGTGGTTTGATTCCTCTGCAAAGCAATTTTCCGGAAGCAATGGTAATTCAAGATCACAACCCAACTCATATATCATCAATTTCCTTCGATATCAAACCTGATGCCATTGCCATCGGTATGGGAATGGGAAAACACGAAGAAACGCAGCAGGCGTTACAACAATTTCTGCATTACAATCAAACCCCATTGGTAGTGGATGCTGACGCATTAAATATTTTATCGGAAAATTCGTATTGGTTATCTATGTTACAATCCAATACCATATTAACTCCTCATCCCGGTGAATTGTCCCGATTAATCGGACATTGGGAAAATGGTTTTCAGAAAATTGAATTGACACGTGCTTTCGCACAAAAATATCAAGTTATTGTGGTTGTAAAGGGTGCCCACACACTAATTATCGATTCTACGCACATATATGTCAATAGCAGCGGAACGCCGGCGTTGGCTACCGCAGGCAGCGGAGATGTCCTTTCCGGTATTTTGGCCGGCTTGTTGGCTCAAGGTTATGATCCGATGGAAGCAGCTCAAGTGGGAGTTTATATACACGGAATGACAGCCACTATTACATCTGATGAGATAAATCCACGTGCCTTTATTGCCGGTGACATCATAGATAATATTGGAAGAGCATATAACAGATTGGATTTTCACGAAGAATAAGAGGCTTTAGTTTTGTAGAATTAAATATTTATTGTACTTTTGCACCTCATTATGCTAATTGGCTATCAAAGAAGACACGCTGAGTGGCTCGCCTAAGGCTTATAACGTAAAAGTTATTATAGTATGTACGTCATAGTAGATATTCAAGGTCAACAGTTTAAAGTACAAAAAGACCAAAAATTATTTGTCCACAGAATAAACGCTGAAGAAGGCGCAGAAGTGGAAATCGAAAAAGTTTTACTTATAGGGAACGATGACGATATCACAATCGGTTCTCCAACAATTGATGGAGCAAAAGTTGTTTTAGAAGTACTTTCGCATGTAAAAGGAGATAAAGTTCTTGTTTTCAAGAAGAAAAGAAGAAAAGGTTATCAAAAGTTGAACGGTCATCGTCAACATTTTTCACAAGTATTGGTGAAAGATATTATTTCGCAATCAATTAAATCAGAATAAAATGGCACATAAAAAAGGAGTAGGAAGCTCGAGAAACGGCCGCGAATCGCATAGTAAACGATTGGGCGTTAAAATATTCGGTGGTCAGATAGCACAAGCTGGCAACATCCTTGTTCGCCAACGCGGAACTGCTCACCACCCGGGAGAAAATGTAGGAATTGGTAAAGATCATACGCTATTTGCGTTGATAGATGGTGAAGTTGTTTTTCGTAAAAAACGCAACAACCGATCGTATGTATCTGTTTTACCTCGCGAAGAGGTTGAGGCATAAATCCATATCCTTATTAGGAAATAAATTGATTCTAAAAATTTTCGACATTAAGAAAATAAAAAAACCTGCTTGTACAAGCAGGTTTTTTTATTTGGATGCATCTCAATGAGTATATTTATATTTTGCAACCAACATACAATTTCCCGTTAGCAACCATTTAAAACACTTACAATAATGATAATATTTTTGCATATTTAAAATATTGCACCTATATTTGTACACGCAAACGTACATATACTACTAATTATGCTTACAACAACTATATCAGAATTTAGAAAAAATATCAAAGAGTATCTTGACAGAGTGACCGAAAACTTTGAAACTCTCATCATTAATCGTGGGAAAGATAATGGCGTTGTTATCATCTCATTGGACGAGTACAATTCTTTAACAGCAACACAGCACGAACTTTCTTCAAAGACAAATGAGGCAAGGCTCGATTCTGCTATTGAGAAACTGAAAAGTGGTTCTTCGTTCCAAAATGAATTGATTGAAGAATGAAATATACATTTGTCGATGAATCCTGGGAGGATTATTTATACTGGCAAAAAACAGATACGAAAACTCTCAGAAAGATTAACGATCTGATAAAAGATATTTCCAGAAATCCTTATTCCGGGATAGGTAAACCAGAAGCTTTAAAATATAAATATAAAGGCTGGTGGTCAAGAAGAATCAATCATGAACACCGAATAATTTATCAAGTTAAATGTGATGAAATCTTAATAGCTAAGTGTAGATTTCATTATGAATAACAAAATAACCATGCGATCTAACCGTCTATATCTATTCTAATAATAACTATTATATTTTTATTGATATGAAATTGTATAATAAAGATACCGGGAAAATAACAGGCATAGCCTTAGTTATCATCTTTGTCATATTCTTAATTATTAAGATTTTAACAAGATGAGATTTTAATTCAGTATAATAGAAAAGGTTTATATCTTTTACATTGTAATCATAAATTTGATGTTATGAACAACAAAACCGCCCTCATTACCGGAGCCTCAAAAGGAATTGGTAAAGAATTTGCTCGAATCCATGCATCCAAAGGAGATAATCTTGTGCTAATTGCGCGGAATGAAGAACTTTTAAATTCCTTTAAAAAGGAATTGATGGAGCAATATAAATCAATTTCTGTTGAGATAATTGTGAAAGATTTGACAAAACCAAATAGTGCTCAAGAAGTTTATAAAGAACTAAAGGAGAAAAATATCCAAATTGATTACCTTATCAACAATGCCGGTTTTGGAGATTACGGCTTTTTTGTTGACACACAGTGGGATAGATATGATCAAATGATTGATCTGAACGTGAAATCGCTCACACATCTTTGTCATTTGTTTCTAACGGATATGATGAATCGTAAAGATGGGAAAATATTAAATATCTCTTCTACTGCTGCTTTTCAACCGGGTCCAATGATGGCAGTCTATTTTGCAACCAAATCGTATGTGCTGCATTTATCTGAAGCTTTGAACAATGAAGCGAAACAAAGTAACGTTTCAGTTACTGCTTTTTGTCCCGGACCAACCGATACCTATTTTATGGAAGACTCTAAAATGGGAACAAGCAAATTTATTAAAAACAGGAAGTTGCCATCTGCTCACGCAGTTGCATTGGCCGGCTATGATGCCATGATGAGTGCTAAACCGGTAAGGATTTATGGGTTTATGAACAAACTAACTGCATTTAGTGTACGGCTTGTACCTCGAAAGTGGGTGGTGTCTATTTTAAGAAAAATGCAAGAATAGTCCATTTCAAATTATTAATCTGCGAAACTTTAAGTATTTGTTATAAAGATCTATCTTTGTTTGTAGACAATCTTGTGAAAGATTCTCGATAAATAATTTTGAGACAAATACAAAAACTTTTTTTTGATAAAACAATGATAGATTTCAATAAAATTCCATCGCCTTGCTACGTTATGGAAGAGAGATTATTGCGAAATAATTTGCAATTAATCAAATCAGTAAAAGACCGTGCAGGTGTAAATATCATTTTAGCTTTTAAGGCTTTTGCCTTATGGAAATCGTTTCCAATAATTCGTGAATATATTGATGAATCTACAGCAAGCTCAGTTAACGAAGCGCGTTTGGCTTACGAAGAAATGGGCAGCCCGGCTCATACGTATGCTCCTTCGTATTCCGATGCCGATTTTCCAACTTTCTTGGAATATAGTAGTCACATCACTTTCAATTCTCTTTCGCAATTCGAACGGTTTTATCCTCAGATTCTTACCTACGGCAAAAAAATACAATGTGGATTACGAATCAACCCTGAGTTTTCGGTTGTAAAAACCGATTTATATAATCCCAGTGCTCCCGGATCACGTTTGGGAGTGACTCACAAGCTAATCGGGGAGAAGCTCCCAAAAGGAGTCACGGGTTTACATTTGCATAATTTGTGTGAGAACAACTCCTATGATTTAGAGAAAACACTCGAAGTTGTAGAAAAGAATTTTGGTCATCTTTTCGATGATATCCACTGGCTTAATCTGGGTGGTGGACATCTGATGACTGAAGAGGATTACGATATTGAACATTTAATAGCGCTTTTAAAAGCTTTAAAAGAACGTTATCCACATCTGGAGATAATTATGGAACCGGGAAGTGCGTTTGCATGGCAAACCGGAGTGTTGGTTGCAACTGTTAATGATATTGTTGAAAACAACAATGTAAAAACAGCCATGCTGGATGTTTCGTTTGCATGTCATATGCCCGATTGTTTGGAAATGCCTTATAAACCTCGTATACGAGGTGCATATCAAGATCCTGTAGCCGGTAAACCAACTTACAGAATGGGCGGAAGCAGTTGTTTGAGTGGTGATTTTATGGGAGATTGGTCGTTTGAT
>JAQVGF010000160.1 GCA_028696875.1 Dysgonamonadaceae bacterium | reverse complement strand
TAATTTATAATTTTTAAGAACATGAATATTAAACCATTGGCAGACAGAGTGCTTGTGAAGCCGGCTGCAGCAGAAGAGAAAACAGTAAGCGGTATCATTATACCCGATACAGCTAAAGAAAAACCATTAAAAGGAGAAGTTCTCGCAACAGGCGATGGAACTAAGGACGAGGAGATGGTCGTTAAAAAAGGCGATGAGGTACTCTATAGTAAATATGCAGGTACTGAAATAGAATTAAATGGCGAGAAGTTAATCATTATGCGCCAGTCTGACATTTTAGCAATTTTCGAATAACAAACAAAAAAGATAAATAATAATACACAGTTTAATTATGGCAAAAGATATTAAATATGAAATGGAAGCACGCGACCTTTTGAAAAAAGGTGTAGATGCGTTGGCTGATGCAGTTAAAATAACATTAGGACCAAGAGGTCGCAATGTAATTATTGACAAAGCATATGGAGCACCTCAAATAACAAAAGATGGTGTAACCGTAGCAAAAGAAATTGAATTGGAAGACAAATTCCAAAACATGGGTGCACAACTTGTGAAAGAAGTTGCATCAAAAACTAACGACGACGCTGGAGACGGTACAACCACTGCTACAATTCTGGCTCAGTCCATTATTGGAGTTGGTCTGAAAAACGTAACCGCAGGTGCAAATCCGATGGATTTGAAACGCGGAATTGATAAAGCGGTTATAAAAGTAATTGAAAGTATCCGTTCACAAGCAATTGAAGTTGGTGACGATCTTAAGAAAATAGAAAATATTGCTAAAATATCTGCTAATGGAGACGAAGCTATTGGTCGTTTGATTGCTGAAGCAATGCAAAAAGTGAGTAAAGAGGGTGTTATAACTGTGGAAGAAGCAAAAGGTACTGATACATACGTTGACGTTGTTGAAGGTATGCAATTTGATCGCGGTTATATTTCCCCGTATTTTGTTACCGATACTGAGAAAATGGAAGTTCAATTTGAAAATCCATTGATTCTTATTCACGACAAAAAAATATCTACATTAAAAGACATGCTTCCAATTTTGGAAAAAGCTGTTGAAACAGGCAAACCTCTTTTAATTATTGCTGAAGATATTGATTCGGAAGCATTAACAACATTAGTTGTTAACCGCTTACGCGGATCGCTGAAGATTGCTGCCGTAAAAGCACCGGGATTTGGCGACAGAAGAAAAGAGATGTTAGAAGACATTGCTATTCTTACAGGTGGCGTAGTAATTTCTGAAGAAAAGGGACTTGCATTGGAAAGTGCAACAGTTGACATGTTGGGAAGCGCTGACAAAGTGACAATCGACAAAGACAACACAACTATTGTAAACGGAGCAGGTGATAAAGATGGTATTGATAAGAGAGTAGCTCAAATACGCAATCAGATTGAATCAACAACTTCTGATTACGACCGCGAAAAATTGCAAGAACGTTTGGCTAAACTTGCAGGTGGTGTAGCCGTTCTTTATGTAGGTGCTGCATCGGAAGTTGAAATGAAAGAGAAGAAAAATCGTGTTGAAGATGCTCTTTCTGCTACACGTGCTGCTGTTGAAGAAGGAACAATTCCCGGAGGTGGAGTTGCATACATCAGAGCAATTGCAGAACTTGAGAATTTCAAGGGTGAAAATGACGACGAAACTACTGGTATCGAAATTATCAAACGTGCCATTGAAGAGCCATTGCGTCAAATTATTGCAAACAGTGGTAAAGAAGGGGCAGTAATTGTTCAAAAAGTGCGCGAAGGTAGTGGTGATTTTGGATACAATGCTCGCACCGAGAAATTTGAAAATCTGTATGAAACAGGTGTAATTGATCCGGCTAAAGTTGGACGTGTTGCTCTTGAAAATGCAGCTTCAATTGCAGGTATGTTCTTGGCAACAGAATGTGTTATCACTGATATTAAAGAAGAGAATTCGGCTCCACAAATGCCTATGGGTGGAGGAGGAATGGGTGGAATGATGTAATCAATGAAAATTTGAAAATCCATTCCTAACTTATATTTAGGTATAATGCGTACAACTAAAACATAATTATTATTGTGTAAAGTTGTACGCTTTTTTATTATAACCCCTGATTAAGTAACAATCTTTTGTTTTGATTGCCCTTAAAAGGTGAAACTGTAAAGCTGCATCTTTCTCCCATCATTTCGAATCCAATAATTTCTTTTATATTGTCTGCAAAAAATAACATAAATGTAGAAAATTAATTTTATCTTTGCAGTCCACATTCGCGATATTCTATTAAATAACCAATAAATTTAAGTTTACTATTTATGATTAAAAAAATCAGATTTTTATTAGTAGCACTCATTATATCATCAGCTACTATAATGCAAGCACAAGTAACCATATCCAGTATGAGTGGGCGTGTTACTGATGCTGAAGGAGCTGTGATAGGTGCAACAGTCATTGCAACTCACAATCCTTCAGGAACAACTTATGGTACTGTAACGAACATGGAGGGCCGCTTCAACCTAAGTGGTATGCGTGTAGGCGGACCATATACCGTAGAAGTTACTTACATTGGATATGGTACAAGCACAACAAAGAACATTACGTTGAGTTTGGGTGAAAACTATTCAATGAATGTTGTACTCTCAGAAGAAGCAACAACATTAGGTGAAGTAGTAGTTACGGCACTTCGCACAAAGTTCTCTAATCAGAAAACTGGCGCAGTGACTAATATCACAAGCTCACAGATAGATAATTTGCCTACAGTAAGCCGTAACATTATGGACGTTACTCGCCTTTCTCCTTATGGAGGTAATGGCATGAATTTTGGTGGCGCAGATGGTCGTTCATCTAACTTTACAGTGGATGGAGCTAATTTCAACAATAACTTTGGCTTGAGCAGCGGTCTTCCTGGTGGAGGTAACCCAATCTCTCTTGAAGCTATTGAGGAGATGCAAGTTGTAATCGCTCCATACGATGTTCGTCAAACCAACTTTATTGGTGGTGGTGTAAACGCGATTACAAAATCTGGTACAAATACCTTCAAAGCCAGCGCTTATATTTATCATAGAAATGAAAACTTACGCGGAGATGCTGTTAATCGCCAAGTAATACCAGGGGCGCGTGATAGAGACAGCAACACAGCCTACGGTTTCACTTTTGGTGGTCCAATTATCAAAAACAAATTGTTTTTCTTTGTAAATGGTGAAATGGCTAAAACTCCAACCATCGTTAACCGTTGGAGAGCTTCAACGGATGGTGTTGCTAATGAGAACGAGTATATCTCTCGTACAACAGAAAGTGATATGAAGAAGGTTTCTGATTTTGTGAAAACTAAATATGGATACGACACGGGATCTTACACAAATTTCCCTGCAGATGAAAGCAATGACAAACTTCTTGTTCGTTTGGATTGGAATATTACAAACCAACATCGTTTGGCATTACGTTATAATTACACAAAGAATCTCCGGTGGAGTTCTCCTAATGCTACATCAATGGATGGTGGTACTCGCATGTCTGAGGCAAGAATGTCAAAAGCCTCAATGTCATTTGCAAACTCGATGTATTCGCAAGACAACCTTGTTCATTCATACTCTTTCGACCTGAATAGTCGTCTATCGGATAACTTGTCGAACCAGTTCCTGGCAACATTCTCAAAACTTGACGATATGCGTGGTTCGCCCTCTTCACCATTCCCTTTTATCGATATTTTGAAAAAAGATGAAGAAAATAATGACCAAGCTTATATGTCTCTGGGTTACGAACTCTTTACTTGGAACAATGGTGTTCACAATGATGTGTTCAACATTAAAGATGAGCTGATTTATTATTTAGGTAATCACAAAATAATAGGGGGTATCTCATACGAATATAAGATGGCAGATAACTCTTATATGCGTAACGGTACCGGCTACTATCGCTACCGTAGTCTTGATGACTTCTTAGAGGAAAGAACTCCTGAGGTTGTAAGTTTAACTTATGGTTACGATGGAGAGCTCAATCCTGCAGCTCGTGTGAGAAGCAGTACAATTGGAGTTTATGGGCAAGACGATTGGAGTATTAACGAAAGATTCAAACTTTCATACGGTCTTCGTGTTGATGGACTTATTTTCAACAACGCTGATTTGATGACGAATAATGCTATCCTGAAGGAAGATTATGATGGTCGTAATATTGATACTGGTAAATGGCCTTCAACAAATATCATGTTCTCTCCTCGTGTAGGTTTTGTATGGGATACTTATGGAGACAACAGCCTGAAAGTTCGTGGAGGTACTGGTCTTTTCTCTGGAAACTTACCGCTTGTATTCTTTACCAATATGCCTACCAATGGTGGAATGGTGCAGTACCAAGCACAAATAAACGCTGCGAATGCTGCAAAGAAAGGTTTTACAATGGATGAATTTGCTGGCGGTCTTATAACTGATGCTTCAGCATTATATGATAAATTGACATCTTTGGGTTATCCTAAAACTATTTCGCCCGAAGACGGCACAGTTCCTTCTTCAATTGCAGCAGTAGATCCAAATTTCAAAATGCCACAAGTATGGAAAACATCACTTGCTGTTGACTATGCATTCAAAACATCTTTCCCATTCTCTGCAACAGTGGAAGGAATCTTCAACAAAACGGTTAACGGTGTTTCTATTTCAGATTGGAGTACTCCATCTGTAGGTGGTTTTGCTCGCTTCAACGGAGTTGACAATCGTCCAATTTATCCTGACGGATATCGTACGGGCACAAAAGCATTTGTACTTGAAAATACAAGCCGTGGTTATGGATGGTCAGCCAACGTCACTTTAAATGCTCAACCTACAAAATATCTGAGCATGATGGCTGCTTATACACATACAGTTGCTAAAGATGTTACTGGTATGCCAGGATCTAATGCAGAATCTGCATTTACATACGTGCCTACAGTTGAAGGTCCTAACAACATTAAATTGCACAATTCTCAGTATAACACACCCAATCGTCTTGTGGCATCGCTTACAGCTCACGACAAGAGTGGCAATCACTATAGCCTTATCTATGAAGGATGGCAAGGTGGAAGAAACTACTCATATATGACTGCCAACGATATCAATGGCGACGGTTATAACTACGATGCAAT
>JAQVGF010000021.1:9734-22326 GCA_028696875.1 Dysgonamonadaceae bacterium | reverse complement strand
AATCATCTGTTTTTATGGCATGCGCTATCTCATCTAATTTGTATCCCTCTTTAATTTCCACATAAACCATTCGTCTGTGTATTCCGGTTCCTGTGGGAATTGTCATCGAAAGAGCATTTTCAACACCATCAATTGCTTTTGCAGCAACCGTATGTCCCATACTCATGCCCGGTCCAAAGTTAGTGTAGGTAATGCCACTTGGCGACATTGCTTGCATTAAAGCTCGCACAATAGAGTCACTCCCAGGATCCCAACCCGCTGAAACAACTGCAACAGCATTCTGTTTTTTTGCAAAAACACTCAGAGAATTGCGTAACGAAAGTATTTTGGAATGAATATCGAAACTATCTACCGTATTTATACCCAAAGCGAGACATTCTTTTGCTGCGTTTTCAACTATTCTGCTGGGTAAACACAAAATTGCCACATCCACATTGGTAAGTTTTGTAATTGAATCGGTTATAACAAAGTTTTTTAACTCGGGTGGAGTATCGCTTGGGTTGCGACGAACTATTCCCACTATTTCGAAGTCTGATGAATGTAATATTGTGTCGATAACATATTTACCAATATTACCGTAACCAATGATGGCTGCTCTGGTTTTCTTTATCATAAAAACATTTTTTTATTAATGACAAAAATAATCAAAATTATTGGATGATTAAAAAGGATTTAGACATTTACAAGAAAAGGCTTCACTGCATTTCTTTATTTCAAAAATAGAAGTCTTTCTCTCAATCCCCAATTGGATATTGATTATATTTGAAGATTGAATAAGAAATGATGTTTAATTTAATACATCCTTAAACTCTATACGCTCAGCTGCAAGAAAGAATACTTTGTTTTTGATAACCTTTGTGTTAGCTTTCAATTGTTTGTAGTAGTCGCTGAAATTCTCATCGGGAACTTTCAATCCCATCATCACCATGGTGCTCTCTTTGGACTCCTCTTCCAGAATATCCCAAAATTTTCTTCCTCTCGAAACAATAATTTCATAATCGAAAGCAACTCGCATCTCAAACAATATTTTCTTTAGATTTTCGCGTGTACCTTTGGCTGCTTCTTCTGAAGCAACAACCATTTTCACACACACCTCTATGTTTTGCCAACGCGGACTGGTTCTAATCAAATGCGCAATAATCATCATCAGTCCACCATTACCTTTAAGACCTCCCCACCAAAGATCAATTTTCTTTTCTCCGGCATAGTTAAGTTTAAAGTCATTTTGAAGAATAATCACATTTCTCTTCAATTGATAAAAATGGGATACCATATCGCAATATGGCTCGTGATGCTTGTTTTCTTCTGTGTCGCCCAACAAAATTGTGTTAGGAACAACACTACCCAAACCATAAGAATTGACTAATTGTTTAGAGCCGATAAATGCATTTTCAGCTCTGGTTACTCTCACAAGAGTTTTAATATTCTTATCGCTCAGATAAGACGAAATGTTTTGTTCGTGTTTGGTTACTCTCTCTTGCGATACACCCTCTCCGGGAAGTATGGTCGCAACAGTAATCAAACCTTTCTCTTGAGCTATTCCATAAGCAAAATCAATCAGATGCCATCTTTTGGTGGGCATACCTGAAAACACCAATATGTTGGGTCGCCAACTTTTTGCATCAACAGCTTTTGAATCAAGCCTCAACAAAGCGTAGCGAGCAATTTGTAAAAGCATTCCTCTGGTAACATCTCCGAAAGTGGTCTTGAGTCTCCTACGGCGCAGCCACACATAAATTCCTGAAATAATAACGATGGCAATGCTTGTTGCAAAAGCATTTATTAAAAACATCACCGCAATACAACCTATTGTTCCTAAAAATGAGAATATCCAATGAACTCTGAATTTTGGACGGAAAGATGGACTCTGTAACAATGTTTCTATTCCTGAAGTAAGATTGAGCGTGCCATAAGTTGTAAGGAAAAACATGGTTAAGATAGGAGCAATCATATTTAAATCACCCACAGAAACAAGTATCAGCGCAATAATGGAGGTAAAGATTGTTGCAGCTCTTGGAATCTTTTCGGGTCCTGAACCTCTTCCTAAGAATGAGAGTTTCGAAGGCAACACTTTATCCACACTTAATGCTTGAAGCACCCGAGGTGCACCCAGCAAACTACCTACTGCACTGGACAATGTTGCTCCCCATATACCCAGCAAGATTGCAAAACCCCAGAAAGCTATCTTTTGCATAATCATATTGTCGCTTACTAATGTGGCGGCATCGGCTCTAAAAGCGAAGAAAAAGGGAACAACCATGTAGATGAGATAACCAACTCCAACTGCCATAAATGTTCCTCTGGGAATAGATTTGGCAGGGTCTTTTAAGTCGCCCGACATGTTTACTCCCGCCATAATACCTGTGACAGCCGGGAAGAATACTGCAAACACTGTCCAAAAATTCACGGACTGAGCTGCAGGAACTCCCCATAGCTCTATATGTGAGTCTTCAATTGGACTTCCCAAAAAGAAAGATATAAGAGAGAAAGCGATAACTGCTAAAATAACAAATTGAGCCCGAATGGCGGCTTTTGTAGAAAACAAAGCAAGAAGACTTAAAAGAACGGTTGTAACGATACCCACTAACTTCATATTTAAAACAGGGAATATTGCTACCATACTTTCTGAAAAACCCATGATATAAAGAGCAACCGAAAAAGCTTGAGCCAAAAATAGCGGTATCCCTACCGCACCACCCATTTCAACGCCCAATGACCGACTTATCAGAAAGTAAGCCCCTCCTGCTTTAACGGGCGCGTTGGTGGCAATAGAAGCAATGGAAAGGGAAGTGAGAAAAGTGATTGATGTAGCCAGGGTAACAATGATAAGTGTACCGATAAGTCCTACATTACCAACGACCCAACCAAAGCGTAAATACATGATTACACCTAAAACCGTAAGAATGGATGGGGTAAATACCCCACCAAATGTATTTAATTTGCCTCCTTTATTTGTTTCTTCGTTTTTGATATCTATTTATTTTTCCATTGTTTAAAATGTAAATATAGTAATTAAAAGCTACTGCACTTTGCTATCAGTTTTTATTTTTTTCAAAAAGATTTTTACGCGAAGGAAAATAACATCATTCCGATTGATATTTCCATTTCACACTTATTCTTAAAATATCAAGCTGGAGAAAACAGCTACAACACTTCTTCCGGGAATTCATCTTCTTCACTCAATTTCTCAATTTCATCTTCAAAATCGTATTCATCATCTATCCACACTTTTTTTGGTTTTTGAGGTCCATGTTTGCGATAAATAATTGCTACAACTAATCCACTTACACCACCCGATAGATGTCCTTCCCAGGAGACGCCGGGATCTAAATACATTGACAAGGGCAACATATTCCAAACAGTGCTGCCATAAAGAAATGCTACAATTAACGAAATGGCTATCAGTGGAATATGCTTTCGGAGAATACCACTAAAGAAAAGAAAAAAAGACAAACTATAAATAATACTGCTTGCTCCAATGTGCCAAGCTTCTCTACCGATAATCCAGGTTAAAAATCCGCTCAATATCCAGAGAAACAAAAATGTTTTGTATGCAATTTCACGGTAAAAAAAGAACAAACACCACATTAGCACAATCAATGGTAGAGTATTTGATAACAGGTGCTTGACTGAGCTATGTATAAGAGGAGAGAAAAAAATGCCGTATAACCCATTCATTCGAAGTGGATATACACCCAGCTTATAAATTTTTAAATCTAACGAAACATCCAAAAGAAAAATAAGCCACAAAAAGCTTATAAAAACAATTGTAGGTATAAATGCAAGGCGCATTCGTTTTTTTTCTATCGAAATGATAGTTTCTTCATCAAGCATATAAAAACCTATATATGAGTCCACTTCAAAAAATCAAAGCCCCACTTTAGATAGCGGATTTAAGAGTTTTTTCTTATCGATGCAGACTTATTTAATTGATTACAAAATTACAAAATCTATTGGGTTGAAACAAACCAAATAAAAACAAAAAAATGATAGTTTTTTTTGTTTAAGAATATTAATATATCTATCTTTCGAAAAGAAATCCAATTATAAAATGGTTGAAATATGAGTTATCTTAAATTTGATAAAGATTTAATCATAAGTCTTGAATATTCTTTGTACCGAAATGTTTTACGAACCAACAGACGCGGAGCATATCACAACACCTCCATATCGGGATGTAATACCACAAAGTATCAAGGACTTCTTGTTATGCCTGTTCCAAACTTAGACGATGACAATCATCTGATTTTATCTTCTTTTGATGAGACCGTTATACAGCATGGAGCCGAGTTTAATTTAGGCATACATAAATATGCGGGCGACAATTATAGTCCTCGTGGACATAAATACATCCGGGAATTCAGCTGTGAGAGTATACCAAGAACTGTATACCGTGTTGGAGGAGTAGTTCTCTCAAAAGAGATTATGTTCTCTTCTCAACAAAACTCGGTGATGATACGATACACATTGATGGAAGCACATTCTCCAACAACAATTAGGTTTAAGCCATTTCTTGCTTTCCGAAATGTATTTAATTTGACTGAAGAAAACGAAAACGTAGACAAATCCTATCGAGAAATCGAAAACGGAATAAGCACATGCATGTACGAAGGATACCCTGAACTATATATGCAGTTCAATACGGACGTACACTTTGAATTTCAACCTCACTGGAACAAGGGGATTGAATATTTACAAGATATGCAAGCCGGCGATACCTATCAGGAAGATTTATACGTTCCTGGATATTTCGAAATGCCAATTAAAAAAGGAGATTCAATAATTTTTTCCGCAGGCGACATTCCAAAAGATACTTCCAATCTAACAGAGGAATTCGATAGCGAATTAAAGCGGAGAACACCTCGCTCTTCTTTTTATAATTGTTTAAAGAACTCAAGTCATCAGTTTTTCTACATACCTAAACCCGATAAACAATATTTGCTGGCAGGATATCCTTGGTTTAAGGTGCGTGCACGCGATCAGTTTATTGCTCTTCCGGGATGTACACTTGCTGTGGGACGTGTTGATGATTTCGAGAAAATTATGGACACAACCGTAAAACAAATTAGAACTGTTATGGCGGGTAAGCCCTCTGATGGATTACTTAAGGAAATAGGTAATCCCGATGTACCTTTATGGGCGATTTGGGCTTTGCAACAATATGCAAAAGAACGTCCGGAAGAGTTCCAAAAGAAGTACTCAAATCTTGTTTTAGAAATATTAGATTATATATTGGCTAACAAACATCAGAATTTACGCGTAGACCCTGACAACAGCTTGTTGTATACCAATGGGCATAGAAAACCGGTTAGCTGGATGAATGCGGTTATTGATGGACGACCGGTAGTACCACGTTCGGGTTATTTGGTAGAATTCAATGCGTTATGGTTTAATGCCTTAAAATTTGGGCAAGAGATTTACAAAGAAAATGGCAACACAATTATGGAGAGCCAGTTATCACAGAAAAGTGATATCGTAAAAGAGTCATTTACGGCTATCTTTTTAAATAGCGCCGGTTATCTGTTCGATTATGTAGATGGAAACTATCAAGACTGGAGTTTAAGACCCAATATGCTATTTGCAGTATCACTGGATCATTCACCGCTTGAGAGACACAGAAAGCGTTCGATAGTTGATTTTGCAACAAAAGAACTACTTACTCCGGGAGGCATCCGATCATTGAGCCCAAAGAGTGAGAACTTCAATCCATACTACTCCGGTAATCTATATGAAAAAGAGAAAGCTTATTTTAATGGACCTGCTTTCCCGTGGTTGTTAGGACCTTATGTTGAAGCATACCTTAAGGTATATCAGCATCGTGGTCTGTCGTTAGTTGACAGAATAATGGTAGATATGGAAAATGAGATGTCTAACGATTGCATTGGTACCATTTCCGAGCTTTACGACTCGAGTCCTCCGTTTATTGCTCACGGAGCTTATTCATTTGCAATGAGTGTTGCAGAAGTGCTTCGTATTATGAAGCTGATGAAAGATTATAGATAATTTGAAATAGATAAATTATGAAGGCATTGATGTTTGGTTGGGAATTTCCTCCCCACATTTTAGGTGGATTGGGTACTGCGAGTTATGGTTTAACGCGTGGTATGTCTATGCAAGAGGATATGGATATAACATTTGTAATTCCAAGACCGTGGGGCGATGAAGATCAAAGTTTCCTGAAAATTATAGGTGCAAACAATACTCCTGTTGTTTGGCGCGATGTAGATTGGGAAACTGCTAAATCGAGACTGGAAAAATTTATGAATCCGCAAGAATATTTCAGAATGCGAGATAACATATACGCCGATTTCAATTATATCCATACAAACGATTTAGGATGCATAGAATTTTCCGGAAAGTATCCCGATAATCTTCTGGAAGAATTAAACAACTACTCCATTGTGGCAGGTGTTATTGCCCGCACCTACAATTTCGATATCATACACTCGCACGATTGGCTCACCTATGCCGCCGGATTGCATGCAAAAACTATCTCCGGAAAACCGTTGATTCTGCATGTTCATGCAACAGACTTCGATCGCAGCAGAGGAGACGTTAATCCGGTTGTATATAACATCGAAAAAAACGGCATGGATCATGCCGATCATATAATTTGTGTAAGCAATCTCACAAGGCGTACCGTTATTGAGAAATACCACCAGGATCCATCCAAGGTTTCTACCGTGCACAATGCTGTAGAACCTCTAAGTCCGGAGATAATGGCGATTGAAAGAATTACTGAAGTATCGGAAAAGGTAGTAACATTTCTGGGTCGTATTACGATGCAAAAAGGACCGGAGTTTTTTGTAGATGCCGCTACTCAGGTTTTAAAAAATAGCAATCACATCCGCTTTGTTATGGCGGGCAGTGGCGATATGATGAACAAAATGATTCGCCTTGTTGCCGACAGAGAAATCGCGGATAAATTTCATTTCACCGGTTTTCTGAAAGGAAAGCAGGTGTATGAGATGCTAAAATCGAGCGATGTTTACGTTATGCCTTCCGTATCGGAGCCATTCGGAATTTCACCTTTGGAAGCTATGCAATGCGGTGTGCCTTCTATTATATCTTATCAATCAGGTTGTGCAGAAATTTTGAAAAATGTTATTAAGACTGATTATTGGGATGTTGACGGAATGGCCGATGCTATTTATTCTATCTGCACCTATCCCGGCATGGAAGAATACCTACGCGTAGAGGGAAAAAAAGAGGTAGATGAAATTAAATGGGAATATGCGGGACAAAAAGTTCGAGACATATATAACAAATTTGTGCATTAAAAAAACTAAATAGATATGAAGACCATTTGTTTTTACTTTCAAATACATCAACCTTTTAGGTTGAAGCGATATAGATTCTTTAATATTGGAAGAGATCATTATTATTACGACGATTTTTCCAATGAAGATATAATGCAACGAATTGCCGCCAATTCTTTTATTCCTGCCAATAGAATGCTTTTTGATTTGGTAAATCAATACAAAGGCCGATTCAAAATAGCTTTCTCCATTTCGGGAATAGCATTGGAGCAATTGGAGATTTATGCTCCTGAAGTAATTGATGGTCTCAGACAGTTAGCAAATACCGGCAACGTTGAGTTTCTTGCCGAAACATATGCACACTCATTGGCATCAACAATTGATCCTATAGAGTTTAAAAATCAGGTTAAACAGCATGCCGATAAAATTGAAATGTTGTTTGATCAGAAACCCACTACTTTCAGAAATACAGAACTCATCTATTCCAATGATATTGGTAAAGCTGTGTACGAAATGGGTTATACCAAAATGATCACCGAAGGTGCCAAACACGTTTTGGGATGGAAAAGTCCAAACTATGTTTACACTTCTTCTGTGAAGCCCAAACTGAAGCTGTTGCTAAAAAACCACAGATTTAGTGACGATATAATGTTTCGTTTTTCTAATTACAGTTGGAACGAATATCCCTTAACTGCTGATAAATTCATCAACTGGATTGACAGTCTGCCCGAGAAAGAACAGATAGTGAATTTATTTATGAATTACGAAACCTTTGGAAGCATGCAACCTTCACACACAGGTATTTTTGAGTTTATGAAAGCACTACCTCACTTTGCCTTTGAGAAAGGCATGAGTTTTAGCACTCCATCAGAAGTAATGGATACGTTCAAACCCATTGGTTCGATAGATGTAATTTATCCTATATCATGGGCAGACGAAGAAAGAGATTTGAGTGCATGGTTAGGAAATACGCTTCAAAAAGAGGCGTTTAGAACCTTGTATGAGATTGGCGAGAGAGTGCGTATGTGTAACGACCGTAGGTTGAAGCAAGATTGGTTATACTTGCAAACAAGCGATCATTTTTATTACATGTCTACGAAGCACTTTTCGGATGGAGCCGTTCACGATCAATTTAGCCCATACCCTTCGCCGTACGACGCTTTTAATAATTACATGAACGTACTCAGCGATTTCATTGAAAGAGTGAGAGCTCAGTATCCTGATTCGGTTGAAAACGAAGAATTAAATGCATTACTTCTTACCATAAACAACCAAGCGCTTGAGATAAAAAAATTACAGTCGGAACTGAAAACAGTAATCGACCGAAATGTTGAAAAATTGGTAGAATCACCTGCAAAAAGCAAAGAGAAAGAAAAGGAAGAAGCAACAGATAAAAAGAGCGAAAAGGGCAAAAATCAATAAACTTTCAATCCTATTTTTTCAATACCATTTAGTTGAATATCCTGCATAGCATGCCGAATACAAATTTGGTTAAGCTGTGCAGTATCCATAACGAAGTCGGTTTTATATAAAACCGATAGTTGCCGGGTGGGACCGTTTCCGCTACCCAACCATTTACCTGCAGCATCCATTAAAATGCATTCCAGAGTATCTTGCTTCAAGACACTGTCCTGAAGCAAATAATCTATAGAGAGCCATAAGTTCTTATAAGGATAATTGAGGTTATGTGCTATTTCTATCGAAAGATGGTAGTTTGGTTTCACATTTCCCGGAACTGAATCCATAGAGAAACAAATATTATGACTTTTGTTCCACTTGCTCTGCGGAATTGTTTCAAATTCGTAATAAACTTCGTTTTGTTTGCATGAAGCCAAACAGACTAAAAACAGGATTACAATAAAATATCGGATCATATTAATTTAGTAACGAAGTGAAATTAGTGATAACATAAAATATTGTCAACCCATACCTCACATTTCCGCATATCTCAAACCACACACCGCAAAACACATACTCCTTACTCCTCATACCTACATCAACCCATCACCAACATCATCACATCAACTTACTCCTCCCCCGAACCTCTATTACGATTTCTGTTCTTATTACGCGCGGATGATTTTTTTCTTCTTTTCTTTCTGGGTTTACTTCTATTGGAGTTGTCAAAACGAGTAATGCTGTCATCGTTCAACTCATTCCCTCCATACAATTCTGTTGGTTTCTCTTGTTCCTCTAACTCTATGGCTAAGCGATTTGGCTTAACTCCTTTTCGATTCAATCCAATCACCTCATAAACACGATCTTTATGAATCGTTACAAAGTTTGTAAGTGAATTTTTGGACATTGAATAGGTCATCATCCCCGAAAAGATATCGGTTTTGAAATGATAGTAAAGACCTTCTGTAGTTTCCAGAACAATTTCGCGCGAAGGCAACTCTCTCTGCGCCTCAATATAGGCATCTACTTCGTAGTTAAGACAACATTTAAGTTTTGCACATTGTCCGGCCAATTTCTGAGGATTGATGGATAACTCCTGAATGCGAGCTGCCGATGTTGAAACGGAGACAAAGTTTGTGAGCCATCCACTGCAACACAACTGACGACCACAAGGACCAATCCCGCCAATGCGTCCTGCCTCCTGGCGTGCGCCAATTTGTTTCATTTCAATCTTCACCCTAAACTCACTGGCTAATATTTTGATCAACTCTCTAAAGTCGACCCTTTCATCGGCAATATAATAAAAGATGGCTTTGTTGCCATCACCTTGATATTCAACATCACCAATTTTCATGTCCAACCCAAGGTCTTGAGTTATTTCGCGCGAGCGAATCATCGTTATCTCTTCGCGCGACTTAGCTAATTCATATTTCTCCAAATCGCCTTCGCGTGCTATTCTGTAGATACGACGCAAACCATTTTCGTTGGGACGAAAATTATTTTTTTTCATTTGCAACAACACCAGTTTTCCGGTGAGTGTTACTCTACCAATATCATGTCCGGGGAGAGCTTCAACAGCTACTAGGTCGCCTTGTTTTAAGTCTATGTTGGTGCTGTTTACATAAAAACTCTTTCGGGTATTCTTAAACTGTACTTCAACTAAATTCGTAGAATTCTCCATTTCCGGAAAATCTTCCAGCCAGTTGTAAGTATGAAGCTTTGCGTCAAAGCTGTGACATTTGAGACGTCTTCTGTTTTCTCTATTTATTAAGATGCTTTGAGAGTTAAACTCTTTAAGCGATTCTTTATCTATTTCGTATTCCATTATATATAAGTAGATTTCGTCTAAAAAAGAATAACTTCTTTTTTTTTGACGAATCTTTTTCTTTAATTTTTATAAAACATTTGCAATGTAATAAATTATTCTTTTATCAGCATGGTTAATTTCAAACATAAATCTAAAAAAATAATCCGTGCATTTCCATTTTGCTCAATTTGTCTGTGTGCTAATGTGAATTCTTGGACAAGCACTTCTATGTTTTTTTCGTGAATTGATGCTGAAAACTGTTGCCCCAACTGTTGTTCATCTCTGTTTAGATATATCAATTCCGGGACTTTTAAATTATTTATAAAATATTCTCTGAACATCCGTAAAGAATAAATCAGAAAACTTTTTTGAACTTCACGACCTGTTTTGGAAAGTTCATCTGCAATTTCTTTTATTGCCCTGATCTTTCTTGATGATGATGCACTCATCATACGATTGAAAAGAGTTAAAAGAAATTTCGAGTCGCTGTCAGATTCCACAATTTCCATTGCTTTTGTATAACTGCCATTGGCAATATGAGCTATTGATTGTGCATCATGCTTTTCGAGTCCATAATGTGCTGTCAGAGCAGAAAATATTTCAGATTGTTCAATAGCTCTTATAAAAATGGGCTGACATCTTGATTGAATAGTTGGAATAACCTTCTCTAAATCCTCTGATATCAATAAGAAAACTGTGTGAGCTGGTGGTTCTTCAATCATTTTCAAAAGCTTATTAGCACACTCTAAATTCATTTTCTCCGGGAGCCAGACAATCATTATTTTGTATTTTGCCTCATAAACCTTTAGGTTCAATTTTTGAATAATCTCTTCGCTCTCCTGAGAATATATCATTCCTTGTGCATTTTTGGCATCGATATATAGAAGCCATTTACTGAGATTAAAATAGGTGTTTTCTGAAAGGAAAGAGCGCCATTCTGGTAAGTAGTTGTCGCATACCAATTTTTTTTCAGCTCTTTTTTGCACCATGGGAAAAGCAAAATGTAGATCGGGATGAGCCAATTTATCAAATTTTGAACATGAAGAACATTGACCACATGAATCTGTTTCACCGGGATGAAGACAATTTAAATAGCGTGCGTAAGCAATTGCCAAAGGCAACTTACCGACACCTTCGGCTCCATAAAACATTCGAGCATGAGGAACATAACCTTTTTGAACCGATTCAATTAGGTGTTTCTTTATATCGTTTAAACCAATTATGTCTTTAAAATACATTTTAAATAGGCTGATTGCTGATTGCTGATTGCTGATTGCTGATTGCTTTAATAAATCTCCTTTGCAATTTTATAAACACTATCCGAAGCCATATAGGAATAAAAGTGAATGCTTGGGACTTTGTGTGCAATTAATTCCTTGCACTGTTTTATACACCATTCAATTCCTACTACTTTTGCATCTTCGTCCGTTTTGCAAGCTTTCAGTGCATGTGATAAGGCATCCGGAAAACTCGAACGAAAAATTTTGGGTAAAAGTGTAAGTTGATCTTTCGTGTGAATAGGTTTTATTCCCGGAATAATAGGCACATGTATGTTTTCCTTTCTGCAGAGCTCTACAAATTTAAAGTATTTTTCGTTATCAAAAAACATTTGTGTCACTAAATAATCAGCGCCATTTTCCACTTTTTTCCTCAAATAGTAAATCTCAGCTTCCATATTCGGAGATTCAGCATGTTTTTCAGGGTAACACGCCATACCATATGAAAAGGGCTTTAAGGGCGGATCGAATGTAGATCCATCGTATGAAATTCCTTTATTGAAGTTGTTAACTTGAGTTTGCAAACCCGTTGCATATTGGTGACTATCGAGTGCAAGCTGCTCTTCATCTAACTTTGAGCTGTCGCCACGAAGTAGCAACAAATCTGTTACGCCCAAAAATGATAAATCAAATAATGCATATTCAGTTTCTTCTCTCGAAAAACCTTTGGTAATAATATGGGGTACTGCCGTAATGTTATATTTATTCTGAATGGCCGCGGCAATGGCAACAGTTCCCGGTCGTTTGCGAATAGTCCTTTTGCGCAATATTCCTTTTTCACATTTTTCGTAAACGTTTTCGCTGTGATGAGTAGTTATATTTATATACTTTGGATCAAATTCTTTGAGTCG
>JAQVGF010000021.1:0-9634 GCA_028696875.1 Dysgonamonadaceae bacterium | reverse complement strand
CTCTCATACCTCACACCCCAGAACCCATACCACAAACCTCGCTACTTAAATATCGCCTTAAACAAATCATTTGCATTTACATAAATAAGCAATCCAAACAGGAAAATCATACCTATAATCTGAGCATATTCCATAAAACGCTCATTTGGTTTTCTGCGGGTAACTACTTCATATAAAAGGAACATCACATGGCCGCCATCAAGTGCCGGAATGGGAAGAATGTTCATAAAAGCCAAAATTACAGATAAAAAAGCTGTCATTTTCCAAAATGCGAACCAATCCCAAATGGGTGGGAAAAAATTGCCAATTGCACCAAATCCGCCCAATGAAGATGCTCCCTCTTTGGTGAAAACATATTTGAATTGTGCAATATAACCTTTCAGCGTACGTAAACCAAACTTCACGCCTGCGGGAAATGATCCAAAGAAAGAATATTTATCGGTAGATGTTGGAACAAAATTTTTAACGGCAATGCCAATTGTTCCTGCATCACTCACGTTTACTGGAAGCGACATTCGCTTACCATTTCGATAAAAATCCATGGATACCTGACTGTTTTTATACTTATCAAGTTCAGTTCTAAAATCAGGGAAAGTAGGCGTTACAACGTTATTAATTGCGACTAAACTATCGCCGGCAATAAATCCGGATTTTTCGGCTTCTCCACCTTTTTCTAAATCTTGAACCACTGTGGGAACACGATATCCTGCAAAACCTTGCTTTTCCTCCATTAATTTTTGAACAAAATTGGTAGGCATAGCAATCTCAAGTTCACGTCCGTCTCTCAAAACGGTGACTTTGTTTGCTTCAATAACCTGGCTAATAAAATTATCAACAATATCAAAACGATCAATAACTTCTTTGCCGTCGGCATACAAAATAATGTCACCATCTTTAAATCCAACATCTTTGGCGGTTTCACTAAATTCCATTCCCATAGGTACGTTTTTCAAAGAAACGTAATTGTCTCCCCACGTAAATATAATCATGGAATATATGAAGAAGGCAAGTATGAGATTGAATATTACGCCACCCGTCATAACCAACAAACGTTGCCACGCAGGTTTAGAACGAAATTCCCACGGTTTTGGCGGAAGTTTCATTTGCTCCTTGTCCATGGATTCATCAATCATGCCCGATATTTTGCAATAACCTCCCAACGGTAACCAACCAACACCCCACTCTGTTGCGTCTTCGTGCTTTCTCCAATCTTCGTTGTCTAAATCACTTGCAGCCATTCGTTCAAACTCAGGTTTGTCTCTTTCGTTCAACACCGGTCTACCATCCAAATCCACTTTTTCGCGTACCATGTCGGGTGTGTTTTTCGAGAAAAACTTTACTCGCCATTTACCATCAATCTTTTTGGCACGTACAATTGAAAATGTAGGATTGAAAAACATGTAAAATTTTTCAACTCTGATATTGAATAATCTTGAAAATAAATAATGCCCATATTCATGCACTATCACAAGAATAGACAAACTCAGAATGAGTTGTATTGCTTTTATTAAAAATGTTTCCATTGTTTAGGTAATTCAGTTTTTTGATGCTGAATTTTTCTGATTTATTATTTGTTTATTAACTCTGTTGTTATTTTTCTTGCTTCAGCATCTGTCTTGAAATAATCGTCTAATGAGGGCGATTCTACAAACGAAACTTTTTGCATGACTTGCTCCAATACATCACTCATAGTGAGATACGATATTTTGTCTTCTAAAAAACCTCCTACAACAATTTCATTTGCTGCATTGAGTATGCAAGGCATATTGCCTCCTTTTTTTATCGCCTCGTAGGCGAACAAAAGATTTCGAAAAACATTTAAGTCAGGTTTTTCGAATGTTAAATTAGAAAGTCGGTAAAAATCGATTGATTTAAAATCCGATTTTATCCTCTCAGGATAAGTTAGTGCATATTGAATGGGCACGCGCATATCGGGAATTCCCATTTGTGCCATCACCGATGTATCAGCAAATTCTATCATGGAATGAACTATCGATTGGGGATGAACAACTACTTTAATTTGTGATGGTTCTACATCGAAGAACCATTTGGCTTCAATCATTTCAAAGCCTTTATTCATAAGTGTTGAAGAATCTATTGAAACTTTCGCTCCCATGCTCCATTTTGGATGATTTAGAGCATCTTCTTTAGTAACATGTTGTAATTTTTCGATTGAAAAATTTCGGAAAGGACCGCCCGAGGCTGTGAGCCATATTTTATTAATTCTATTCAGCTCCTCGCCATTTAAACACTGGAAAATTGCGGAGTGCTCAGAGTCAACCGGCAAAATTGGGGCTCCATTTCTAAGTGCTAAATCAATAATATATTCTCCGGCAACTACCAATGTTTCTTTGTTTGCCAAAGCAATTGTTTTACCGGCTTTTAGTGCACTAATCGTCGGTTTTAATCCCGAGAAACCTACCAAAGCTACAAGCACTACATCTATATGCTCGCTTTGCACCATATCTGATATTGCATCAATTCCTGACCAAATTTTGATGGGATAATCTTTCAATGCCTCTTTCAACACCAAATATTTGCCCTCGTTGGCAACAACGACAACTTCGGGAGAGAATTCAATGGCTTGTTCAATTAGCAAATCGATGTTATTGTTAGCTGTAAGTGCATAGACTTCAAATCTTTCGGGATGTTGCGCTATTACATTCAAAGCCTGAGTACCAATAGATCCCGTGGATCCTAAAATTGCAATTTGCTTTCTCCTTTTCTCCATAATTTTGTAGTTGCATTAAAGCATGCAAAGGTAATAAAAATTTAGTGATTGTTGCGCTTGAAGAATGTTGGCGATTGAGAATTAAGAACTAAGAACTAAGAATTAAAAGTTAAAAGTTAAAAGTTTGTGCTACAGTCACCTATCACTCATCACTTATCAACCACTTACCACTTGCTACTTACTACATAACTCAAACCTCAAACCACTCACTCATCATCCAACAATCCCTCCGGTAGACGTAGTTGCAACACCTTTTCTTCGGAGTCTACTTTCACGATAAAATCGTTTGTAGCTGGTATCAAAAACTCTTTGCTTTCTTTGATGACAATAAACAGAACATTGATGGTTGTAGAATCTACCTCTTTTATTGTTCCTAAAAGAGTGGAATCTTCATCAATTACTGTGAAGCCAATAAATTGATCCCATGTTGATGAAAGTTCATCTTCATTATTAACTTCTTTAATATTAACAAGATCATTGGGCAGAAACAGCAAAATGTTGTTGTAGCTTGAAGCTTGTTCAATTGTATCGATTTCTTCAAATTTTATGCGTGCTGTAATGTCTGAATTAAAACTCAATTCTTCAACAAAAAAAGGGATGTATGTACCTTCCAATTCAAAAAAATAAAAATCTGAGGCAATATCTGCAAATTCCGGTTTATTGTATAGCACCGTCAACTCACCGCCCACTCCATATGGTTTTAATATCTTCCCGATTTCATAAATATTTTTTTTTTGAATCATATTATCTTCTTCTCTGACTCTTTATTGTTCTTGATCGGTGTCTCGAAATATTTGGTTGAGATCTTACAGTAGGTATCACATACGTATCGCGGTCAAGCTTAATTTCCCCACCCGAAAGCTCTTCCAGGTCATGATAAATGGTGGCATCATCCACTTCTCTGTTCCACTGAATGTATGATTTTTTCATTTGTGTAACCAATAGATGAATAAGCTGATTTTTTTCCTCTCCCTCTTCCATTTCCACAGCCTTGTTAATCATTCTTTCCAATGTTTTACCATAGTGTCTGTACTTCATAGTAGGACGACTATACTCAATGGGCTTTGGGTGAGCTATTAATTCTTCTTTCTTAATTATCTCATACGGATAATCAATGTCCAATTTAAAATCGGACATGATGGCTAAATGATCCCACAGGATATATTTAAAGTCGTTTACGTTGCGCAGATGTGGAAACATATTGCCCATAATGTCGATGAGCGAATTCGCACATTTTGTTCGTTCTTCTTTATCCTCAAGTTGAACACAGTATTCCACCATGTTTTGGATATTTCTGCCATATTCCGGCAAAATCAATTTTTCTAATTGCGTGTTATATTTCATATCTTTATCTTAATTTTAATACGTCGCCTTCTACGGGCACATATTCATAATCTTTTCTATTCATTCGGTACAAATTTTTCACCTTTAGACCATATTTCTGAGAAATACTGTGCATCGACTCACCAATTTGAACCACATGTTCAAAATAAGGTTTATCGGCGCGTGATTTCTTTTTCTCAAAATAAACAATATCTCCTTCATTCAAAGGGAATCCTTTAGGAACTTCATTATATTTCAAAAGGTCTTTAACCTTAAAATTGAATTCCGCTGCTATTCCTTCATAGGTATCTCCTTCTACGGCCAACACATACACAAGACCGTGCGTTTTGTACGGTTGATGCTTCCAATTCTGAGAAGGTGAACTCTGACCAGGTTTAGCTCTTGAACGTTCATAGTTTCCTTTATCGAACCGATAAAGCTCGTAATCTTCAATCAGCTTAATTAACTTGTTTGCATATGCTCTATCCGTTGCGTAACCCGATTTTTGCAACCCCCGTGCCCAACCTTTATAATCAGTTGGAGAAAGATTAAACAGAAATTTATACCTCACTCCCGTCACTAAAAACTGGGAATGGTCTTCAAAAGAGTCTTCAGCTCTGCGATATTTTCGGAAACAATCGTTTGGAGTATCATCTTTTGCGTAAATTCGTCCTCCCTTCCAATCGCGGTGACATTTTATACCAAAGTGATTGTTGGATCGTTTGGTAATTTCACTCCTTCCCGCACCAGATTCTAATAAACCTTGTGCCAAGGTTATAGATGCCGGAATATTGTATTTCCGCATATGATCTACAGCAATACGACTGTAGGTATCAATGTAATCTTCGTAAATTTCATACCTTTTTTGAGAAAAACCCGAAAAAACGGAACTTAGTATAAATAAAAGTACAAAAAGTAGTTTAACGCACGATTTATCTTTGTTTTGAGTGAAAACCATTTCAAAAATTTGTATTTTTGGGACTATATATAAAAATAGTCCGAATGAAGCAAATTAATTTAATTACAAAGATAACCGTTTATAGTTACGAAGAATGCACTGAGATAGAAAAAAAGCTTATCGATGCTGCAAAACAAGCAACTTTTAATGCTTATGCTCCCTATTCAAAATTTCATGTTGGCGCTGCTCTCCAATTGGAGAACGGAAAAATTATTACCGGCAACAATCAAGAAAACGCAGCTTATCCGTCCGGTTTATGTGCGGAACGCACTGCAGTTTTCTACGCTAACGCTCAATATCCCGATCAGAAGATTAAAGCAATTGCCGTAGCAGCATATTACAATGGTGACTTTACGAATGATCTTGTTTCTCCGTGCGGCAGTTGCAGACAAGTACTATTGGAAGTGGAAAGTCGCTATAATTCTCCCGTAAAAATATTGATGTACAACAAAAATAACGAAGTATATGTTGCCGAAAGCATGAGCAGCTTAATGCCGTTGAGCTTTGATAAAAAAGCATTGGATTAAGTACATTAACAACGAGCTTGGTCAACCCACTTCAATACGACACATCCGTAAACGACTCCAAAAACCACTTTCCTTCCTTTTTTGTGAACAAAAAATTTGCAAAAATCCCATTGTCAATACCTCGTTGTTCAATACGTGCAGAGTCGTCATACAATAGAATGTTTTGTTGGTAACTATCCATTTGTCGGGTCGTATAAGTACTATCATACGTAAAGTCTAACAAAAGCCAATCTTGATATTCAATCTCCTCTTTCACCGTTTTCATACCATGTTCAGAAGGAGCGAGCAGAGTAGCCTCTAAAGGAAACAAAACACGCTGCCGCTGAAAAGTTGGTTTCTGGTTGAAGTTCTCCAAAAAAACATCGAAACTCTCTTCCGAAGCTAACTCATTTTCTGCAAACTCGGATTTATTTTTTTTTGCGTCTTTGTCCGATGTTGTTTGTGAACAGGATGTAACCATACATATGCTGCAAACAAACAAAAAAATAGTTTTAATTTTCATTTATATCACTTTTAATCCGATAGCTTAAACTACCCATATACAAAAATAGAAAATTAATAGCAGAAATCATTCAAAAACAACTGAAATTCAGATAAATATTAGATTAATGTCGTTTTTCGTTTGTTTTCGGTGCAATAAAAGAAATAATTTCTACCTTTGTTAATGAGAAACTCAAATAACATGAATCTTCAGAACCAGATTGACCAGCTATTTTCGTCGCAGCGAATGGAATGGGAATTGCTTAACAATAACATTAAACAACTTGATAATGTTGAGCAAAGGTCTATCACTTGGGGCAACAATATTGAAGTGGTCTTACAATATAATCCTGCCCGTATAACATCTGCATCCGCAAAAGTTGATAAGAAAAGCATTCAAGAACGAGCCTGTTTCCTGTGTGCAGAAAACAGGCCCAAGATACAAAAAGGAGTACCATTTATGGATAAATACATTATGTTGTGTAACCCCTATCCTATTTTGCAAAATCATTTAACCATTCCTCTGCATTCACATGTACCTCAACTTATTGGAAAAAAAATGGACGATATGTTATCGTTATCAGAACAACTCCCGGAGTACATCGTTTTTTATAACGGACCCAAATGCGGAGCGTCCGCACCGGATCACTTTCATTTTCAAGCGGGGTTAAAAACCGATATTCTTTTAACGGGCGACAACGATTTACGATCGTGTCTGAGAATCGAGAGCGACGTAAAAGAGGAAGCCGAAGAGTTGTTCTACGATGTGTATAATTACTTAAAAACGCATCAACCCGATGAGGATGAGCCTATGATGAATATTATTTCGTTTATGGAAAACAGCAAATATGTCATTCATGTTTTCCCTCGTAAGCTTCATCGTCCCTGGCAATATTTCACCGAAGGAAAAAATCAGTTGCTGATAAGCCCGGGAGCATTGGATATGGCCGGAATGTTTATTACACCTCGAAAAGAGGATTTTGAAAAATTAAGTCGCGATGAAATTGAAGATATTTATGCACAGGTTTCAATGGCAATTATATGAAATATAAAAAATGACTAATTCAGAAATTATTCTTGTAACTATAAACGGAGAGGACAAGCCCGGTGTAACGGCCGGACTCACACAGGTTTTAGCAAATCACGATGCCTTTATTCTGGATATTGGGCAAGCCGATATTCACCGAAACTTATCACTGGGCATTTTGTTTAAAACAAAAGAAGGTGTGGGTGGCGACATCCTCAAAGACCTATTGCTGAAAGCTTATGAACTGGATATCAATATTCGATTTACACCCATTAGCAACGAACGATACAGCAATTGGGTGAAAATGCAAGGAAAAAATAGATTTATTATCACACTGTTGGGACGGGTTTTAACGGCAAAACAAATTGCTGCAGTAGCAGAAATTATTTCCGAACAGGGATTGAACATCGATAATATAACTCGTTTAACCGGTCGTATTCCGTTGGACGAAACTCAGCGTTCGCGAAAAGCATGTGTTGAACTATCAGTACGCGGTACTCCGGTAGATAAGAGAAAAATGCAAAAAGATTTTTTACAGCTTTCTTCAGACTTAAATTTCGACATATCGTTTCAGCAAGAAAGCATGTATCGCAGAATGCGACGCGTTATTTGCTTTGATATGGATTCAACGCTTATACAGACAGAAGTGATTGATGAACTGGCAATGAAAGCCGGCGTTGGCGATCAGGTAAAAGCAATTACGGAGAAAGCAATGCATGGCGAAATTGATTTTGCGGAAAGTTTCAAAGAGCGCGTCAAACTTTTGAAAGGTCTTGAGGTTTCTGTTTTGCAGGAAGTTGTCGAAAATTTACCCATAACCGAAGGTTTAGACCGATTAATTGCAGTTTTAAAGAAAGTTGGGTTTAAAATTGCCATTTTATCCGGAGGATTTACTTATTTTGGTAATTATTTGAAAGAAAAATACCAATTGGATTATATGTATGCCAACGAATTAGAAATTGTGGATGGTAAACTAACCGGCAATTATATTGGCGATATTGTAGATGCGAAACGAAAAGCAGAGCTTTTGCGATTAATTGCTCAGGTAGAAAAAGTAGATATCCGACAAACTGTAGCTGTGGGAGATGGTGCCAACGACCTTTTGATGTTGGAAACAGCCGGTTTGGGAATTGCTTTTCATGCAAAACCAAAAGTAATTGAAACTGCACAGCAGTCTTTATCAAGCATTGGAATTGATGGCATTCTCTATTTTTTGGGATACAAAGATTCCATGTTAGATAGCGAGTTGTTACACTAAATATAATTTAATCTTAATTCTGTATGGCTTTAATCGATAAAATACTAAAGAAGACTATTTCTGAACAAGAGTCGGACCCTCCATTGAATATATTGGTTTGTTTTTCGAAGCCTAGGACAGGGACAGCTCTTTGTAAAATAGCAAACTATTTTATGCAATCGAAAGTTAAAAACGAACAGATAGCTTCGTTGCATTTATTAGAAAAAGAAGAGTTCGACAAAATAGAAAATATTGAAACGTACAAAGCATCTCTCTACGAAGGAATTATGAAAGAATGTAGAAAAGGCTCTGCTATGATGCGTACCTTCGTGAAACCGTCGGACGATTTTGTAAGCGAAATTCTCTCTACATCAGACGAATTAGATTGCAATTTGGTTTTAATTGGAATTGGAAAAACAGTTTTCACTCCTCAACTATGGGGGGTTTATCAAAAATTTCAATCCTCCAGGAGTACTCCTCAAACTCCCGAAAAGAGACTCAACGAAATTTCTCACAAAGGTGTTTCATCCCTTTTAGAACGAACCAACAAAACAACCGGTATATTTATTGATCACGATTTGGAAACAATTCACAATATATTTATACCTGTATTGGACAAAGCTGATATTCATATTTTTGATTATATAAAACGACTTGCAGAAAAAACAGAAGCAGAAATAACTATTTGGGATGCCATCGGTATAATTGATTCGATGCCCGAATTGAAAAAAGTGTTTCAAATAATGCAAAAAAATAGTGGCGATAGAGTTTCATTGTGGGATAACTCTAAAAAAATTGAGTATGATTTTATTAAACAGCAAGATTTGGTTATAATTGGCTTTAACGGATGGGCAAAACTCATTAGTTCAGCTATAACGTGGAGCCACTCACTTCCGTCTATCCTAATAATTCGCAAACAAAATCACAGTTAGTCTTCGCAAGAAAAGAAAGAGTTAAGAATTAAAAGTTGAAAGTTGAAAGTTCTATATGGTGTGGGGTGTGGGGTATGAGGTATGTGTTATGTGGCACACAAATAGGATGCGTTTTGCGGGATACGAGGTATAAATAAATTACGAATTATTAATTACGAATTACGACTTCTTCTTTCTTTTGCATTAAAAAAATCGTATTTGTATTTATATTTAAACCTTAGTAACTGTTGAATCAACTTCTACCACGTCCTTATTACCTTATTGAATGAAGAGTGAAGAGTGAAGAGTGAAGAAAAGTTAAAAGTTAAAAATGGAAAGGGTGTGAGGTAGCAACCGATATAGAGTTTGATAGTGAACTATTTACTACTTACGAATTACGAATGGCTGACTTTCGATACACATTACAACAATTAAAAAAT
>JAQVGF010000159.1 GCA_028696875.1 Dysgonamonadaceae bacterium | reverse complement strand
TTAATTTATATTTGGGTCCACTATCATAACTTTCAATTGCTGATTATTAGTCTTTTCCTACCCTTTATCCCTACGAGGGAGAATCCTAATAATCACTACTCAGCCAAAGTTCCCTTTACAAGGGGATTTAAGGGCAGTAGATTTATCGGAGTTGACTCATATTTTGCTTTAAAATTTATGAGGGAAATTAGAAGCAGCTCTTAAAGTTTTTTACATTTTTCATGTAGTGCAATCATCTTTAAGGCAGCAATAGCGCAATCTTCGCCTTTGTTTCCATGAGTGCCTCCGGCGCGTGCTTCGGCCTGTTCCAAATTGTTGGTTGTGAGCACCCCAAAAATTATGGGTATATCATAATCCATATTCATTGTTGTAACTCCTTGCGTTACGCTATCGCAAACATAGTCGAAATGTGGTGTCTCGCCTTTTATGACACATCCCAAAACAATTACTGCATGCGCCAAAGTTTCCTCAATCATTATTTTTGCACCAAACGTAAGCTCTATGCTTCCGGGTACATATTCTACATACATATCGTCCTCTTTTACTCCAGCCTCTAAAAGCTTTTCCATGGCGCCTTTCAGCAGTTTGTCCGTTATAGGTTTGTTCCATTCGGAAACTACAATCCCAATTATTTTGCCTTTCCCTGAAGGTAGAGATTCGTTTTGCGTACGCGCTTTTTCTAATTTTGTTGACATGAGTTACTTCTTGCTCAGTTTAATCTGTTCAATATATTTATCGGCTTCTTGCCCTTCGGGCGAATTCATATAGGTTTTCTTAAGCATTTCAAATGTCTCTGTAGCTTTGCTATAATTTTGTGCATGGAGATAAGCCAAACCTGCTTTCTTGTAATAGATTGGCGATAACATATTGTCACCGGCTGCCTTTGCCGCTTTAACAAAGTTGTTGGCTGCTTTTTCGCTTTCACCTAAATTCATATAGACATCACCAATAGCGCCGGCTATGGCTGGAGTAATAAGTTTGTCTCCACCTTTAAATTTATTAAGGTAGTATAGCGCTTTTTCGTTATCTCCCAATCGGCTGTAAGAAATTCCGGCATAAGCTCTTGCTAAATCAGCAGTTTTTGTTCCGCCAAATTGATTCATCACCTCTTCGAAACCTATGTAGTCATTTCCATTGCCAAAAAGCGCAAGAGAATCCTGTCCATTTTGGAAGTAGCGCTCTCCTTTATAGATTGCAGCTTGTGCATTTTCGTTTTTCGGCTTCAAGTATAAATTATGGTAAGCCAGAATTGCCAACACCACCAAAACAACCACACCTAAACCAATCATGATCGCTTTTTGGTTTTTCTCAATAAATTGTTCCGAACTTGTTAATGCATCACCAATATTTTCTAAATTCTTTGCGGTAGCACCGGTCTGTTTTTTTGACATTTTATATATAATAAAAGGGTTTTAAATTTGAGATGCAAAAGTAACGTTTTTTAGCTGATAAATAAAATATAAAGCCTGTTTTTTTAATAAGATGTTTGTTTGACATTAATCTTTTTCTTACGTTTGTAGTCATACACTTTGTGACGAACAATTTTTTATTAATAATAATACTTTCAAATGAAAAGAATTTTATTTATAATTGGCTTAATATTTGCAGTTTTGGGAATGAATGCCCAAACACAAAAAGAAAACGTATTCACAAGTGTGCCTGAAGTAAACGGTAAAGTTGTGTTTCAACAGTTCATCCACACGCATCAGGGATTGAGCGAAGATCAAAATTATGCTATACTCTATAAATGGGGTAAAGATAACTATGCCGGCAATCCCTTATTGTCAGGGATTCGTTTCAACGAAAAAGACAAAAGCCTTATTGTTAGCTCTAAAGTAGAACTTCTATTGCCCGAAAACAGCAAAGGTGTTCGCGAGAAAATGATAATGAACTATCGGTTCGATGCAAACATAACCAGTGCTGGATGCATTTTGGTGGTTCGCAATATAACTTATCAAAATGTGGAAGAAAGAGGGAAAAGCTTTTTCCCGAAATCGTTCTCTGCCGAAGAGATGATAACAGATAATGCTGTGAATTCAAATTCAGACAACAAAGAGCTTAAGGTCAACTTGCGCAAAGGGACTTTATATTTTTTAAATGAGCTATATAACGATTTAAAAGAGAGCTTCTCAGTCTCATAATAAACTTGAGTTCAAGCTTCGAAATCCCGTTTTTTCCCGTTAAGGGATTGTGCCGAAACCCTAAGCATAAAAAAATAATGGAGAATTCAGCAAAAATTGGAGTTAGCCATTAACACTAAAATGTTCAAAGAAGAGAACATCGTGCTACATTGAGCTTGAGGTACCTGCGAGAAGTCGAAGGGTCGAAATGCACTATTTCCCTTTTTCTTACAGAGAATAAATAGAAATACTTGTAGAATTATCAGGGCAAAATATTAAATGCACTCTAAAAACTCTCAATTACTGATGATTAGTATTTTTCTGCCCTTTGATGCTAAAAGAAAAAGCCTAATAATCAGTACTCAGCCAAAGTCCTCTTTTTGGGGATTTAAGAGCGGAAATGAGTGAGATTGACTTATCGGACTGGACTCAAATATGAATTTTCCGATTTTATTTATCAATTCTTTTGGTAAGTAAAAAATATATAGCTAATTTTGCGCCCTGATTTCGTGGAAAGAGTAGCATAAAAGAACGAAATATAAATAAAACAAGATAGAGCAATGGCCAAAATTTGTCAGATAACAGGAAAAAGAGCAATGGTTGGAAATAACGTTTCGCATTCAAAATCAAAAACGAAACGAAAATTCAACGTAAATTTGTTCACAAGAAAATTATATTGGGTAGAAGAAGAGTGCTGGATTAGCCTTAACGTTTCTGCTGCAGGCCTTCGTACCATCAACAAAATAGGTTTAGATGCAGCGCTGAAAAAAGCTGCACAAAAAGGATATCTAAATGCTTAATCGATAGGAGCACAATAATTATGGGAAAAAAAGCAAAAGGAAATAGAGTACAAGTTATTTTAGAGTGCACAGAGCATAAAGAGAGTGGAATGCCCGGCACATCGCGCTATATCACGATGAAAAATCGTAAAAATACAACTCAACGCCTCGAATTGAAAAAATACAATTCGGTGTTGAAAAAAATGACAGTACATAAAGAAATCAAGTAAAAGAGGATAAACCATGGCAAAAAAATCAGTCGCAGGTTTTCGCGATAAAACAACAACATCAGGACGTAGTCACTCAAAAGTGATTAAAATGGTAAAATCACCCAAAACCGGTTCCTATTCTTTTCAAGAAGAAATGGTACCTAACGAAATGGTTCAAGATTATTTCAAAAAATAATTTGGGTTAAAAATATATAAAAGTATCCTTGCATTCTAATGCAGGGATTTTTTTTGTTTTCTATTTTGTAGCTTTGTGAAATAGAGCTTAAGTTGGGTGAAAAAAGTGAGTTGTGAGTCTTACTACGATAAAGAAATTGACCTTAAATCCTCGTAAAAGGGTGTTTGAAGAGTTAATTGATTTTCAACATCCCCATTGTAGGGATAGATAAAAGTTAAAGATGAGTCCAGTCTGAAAACCTTCAAATGCTGATTATTAGTCTTTTTCTGCTCTTTGTCCCTGAAGGGAAAAGCCTAATAATCAGCAATCAGCTACAGTCCTACGAGGGGATTTAGGTGCGGAAAGCAAAATTATTGACTTTTCGGATAGGACTCAAAGATCAAACTCTGATTTGTAGTAGTGGAGATAGTTATTTAATAGGTTATTGAAAATTGGTTAGTTATGGCATTATTTAATATTTTTTCGAAAGGAAAAAAAGAGACATTAGACAAAGGATTAGAGAAAACAAAAGAGAATATTTTCTCTAAACTGACACGTGCAGTCGCCGGCAAATCGCAGGTAGACGAGCAAGTGTTGGATGAACTGGAAGAGGTGCTTATATCATCTGACGTGGGCGTAGATACTACCCTGAAAATAATTGATCGAATTGAAGAACGCGTTGCACGCGATAAATATATGACAACCGATGAGTTGACAAATATTTTACGCGAAGAGATAGCCGATCTGCTTACCGATAATAATACCACAGATTTAGAAGATTTTTCTGTTCCCGGAGATAAACGCCCTTACGTAATTATGGTGGTTGGTGTGAACGGTGTAGGCAAAACTACCACTATCGGGAAACTGGCTTACCAGTTTAAAGCGAAAGGTTTGTCGGTTTATCTGGGAGCTGCAGACACGTTTAGAGCAGCTGCTGTGGAGCAGTTGATTATTTGGGGAGAGCGTGTGGGTGTTCCCGTTATACGCCAAAAAATGGGTTCGGATCCGGCATCCGTTGCTTTTGATACCATTAGTTCGGCAAAAGCCAAAAATGCGGATGTCGTAATCATTGATACCGCAGGCCGGCTTCACAACAAAGCAAACCTGATGAACGAGCTCACAAAAATAAAAAACGTGATGAGCAAAGTTATCCCCAATACACCCCACGAAGTGCTGCTCATTCTTGATGGCTCTACCGGTCAAAATGCGTTTGAACAAGCCAAACAATTCACTGCAGCTACCGAGGTTACGGCTATGGCCGTAACAAAATTGGATGGAACGGCAAAGGGCGGAGTGGTGATTGGCATATCGGATCAGTTTAAAATTCCGGTGAAATACATTGGTCTGGGCGAAGGTATTGAAGACCTACAGGTCTTTCGCCGTAACGAGTTTGTAAACTCTTTGTTTGGAGAATAAGTAGTCTATGCAAGAAAACGGCAAATACTGCGTTACTCTCATCCCGCCTTGGCGGGACGAAAGCTTCCGTCAAGGCGGAACAGGCTTTGTCTTTTGCCTTTTTCTTATCAAAGACTCAAAAACAAGAGGTTTTCTGGCAGTCACTAAATAAAAAAAGAATGTAGAAGAAGTGAAAGATGATAAAAAACCGAATTGATGTTGTTACACTGGGTTGCTCAAAGAACCTGGTAGATTCCGAAATGCTGATGCGCCAATTACTTGCCAATGGCTACACCATTGAGCACGATTCAGAAAACCCACAAGGCGAAATTGCCGTTATAAACACCTGTGGATTTATTGGCGATGCAAAAGAAGAGTCCATCAACATGATTTTGTCTTTTGCAGAGCAAAAGAGACATAACAAACTACGGAAGCTTTTTGTAATGGGTTG
>JAQVGF010000158.1 GCA_028696875.1 Dysgonamonadaceae bacterium | reverse complement strand
CACCATTTTTGTTTTTAACTTTTGGGAAATTTATTCTGAAATAAGTGATGATCCTCAGTAGTAAATATATCTATTAATAAAAATAAGCGCACGCATTTTTGAGTGATATGAAAGCTATTTTATATCATATTTGATTACTCTACGCCTCAATGAATAAGGTAATAAGGTTGGTATAGTCAGTGTATGTATAGTTTACTAAGGTTAAATTCTCCTTTCGAAATTATTATTTGCTATGTTTTGAATTGCAGCAACTTAAAAGAACCTTATTTCGCAATTATCCGAACCTTAGTAACCCCTAATCACACCACCTTATCCAAACCTTATTTGCCTTATTCATATTACAGATTCTCCATCTTAATTAGAATTTTGAAGATCTGTTATTTTAATGATGGCTTTGTTGGGATCTACGTTGTTTTGTAATTACTCTTGGGTTTATATTTTTTTTAGATATAGTTAGGCGAAACAATTACGTTTCCCACTCGTTAAATATTATATTTGTATTAGAAGAAACAAGCATACTTATTCAAAAGAAAAAAAGATATGAAAAAAGTCCTTATTACCTACAAACTCAATCCCGAAATTGCCAAAGAATTGGATGGAAAATTTGAATATGTGTTACCCGATAAATCAGGTTTCAAACGTGAAGAAGTATTGGAGATGATTGCCGATTTTGATGTGCTGGTTCCAAATTTTAGTTTCTATACTGATAGAGAAATTATGGATAAAGGCGTCAAATTAGAATTGATTGCAAATTTTGGGGTCGGATTCAACAACATCGATGTGGAATATGCCAAACAAAAAGGCATAACCGTAACCAATATTCCTCACTCCGTAACCGAGCCTACAGCTGAATTTGCTTTTGCATTACTCCTGTCTGCAGGCAGAAGGCTTGGGTATTACGACAGAAAAATCAGAACTCCCGAAGGTTTAAGCTGGGGACTTTATGATGAAGCGGGTTTACCCATCTACGGAAAATCTCTTGGAATAATCGGCATGGGCCGTATCGGTCAAGCGCTGGCGCGCAGGGCTGTGGCTTCGGGTATGACCATTATGTATCACAACCGAAACAGGTTGGACAAAACGATTGAAGAAAAATACAATGCCCGCTATGTTGCATTAGAGACGCTGTTGCGTGAATCCGATTACATATCGTTAAACGCACCTTCGTCAAAAGAAACAATACATATGATAGGAAAAAAAGAACTGGAAATGATGAAAGTCACCGCCGTTTTCATTAATACAGCTCGTGGTAATATGGTTGATGAAGAGGCATTGGCTCATGCATTGAAAGAAAAACAAATATGGGCAGCCGGATTGGATGTTTTTGAAAACGAACCCAAGATCTCGCCACAATTGCTCAAGTTGGATAATGTAGTTTTAGCACCACACGCAGCAACTAAAACACTGGAAGCACGTGACGAAATGGGACTCGAAATGATTCAAAACATCTTGGGATTCTATTTCGATACCTACCCGATTTCTAAAGTGGTTTAAAGTGTTTATGAAACAGAAATAATCAAACAACAACTTATTGCCTGAGGCAATAAAGCAAATGGTTTGAACAAAAGTGAACAATAACTGTTTTAACAGTTAGAACTAAACAAAACACGTTTATATTACGTGAGTTCTAAAAACACTAACTAATCTAAATTAATTATGAAAAAATTAAAACTATCGCTTCTAATTGCCTTTATTGGCATGGCATCTTTTGTAGGTGCTCAAAACGTATCTTTTAGCGTAAAAGGTGGGCTAAACATATCTAACTTCTATGGTGACGAACTTTCCGATAAGAATACGAAAGTAGGTTTCCATGCAGGAGTTGGTGCTGACTTTGAGTTCGCACCTAGTATATTCTTACAAACAGGACTGTTTTATACAGCCAAAGGAGCTGAATATTCAAGCAAAGAAGACGGAGATCTTGTTGATATCAATACAACTGCTAACTACTTGCAACTTCCTGTACACCTTGCCTATAAAATAGATGTAACACCCGGTACTAAAGTTGTATTACATGCAGGTCCTTATGTTGCTTACGGCATAAGTGGAAAAAAGAAAATAGGACCACTTGAAATAGACACATTTGATGGTGATATAGGCTTTAAACCTTTCGATGCAGGAGTTGGTCTTGGTGTTGGAGCTGAATTTGGAAGAATTTTAGTGGATTTGGGTTGGGACATGGGTCTTACTAACATCTCTAGATTTAATAATGGAGACGTAAAAACTCAGAATGCATACCTTTCATTGGGATATAAGTTCTAACAAATAAAATAGTTACTATAATATTAGAGCATCGTTCTTTTAAAAGAGCGATGCTTTTTTATTTCAGCTTTGAGATTGCTAAACAATTCATATCTTTGTGGATATACAATCAAAAAAAAATAAACTCAATAAACTGATTAAAATTATGAAAAAACTAAAACTATCACTTGTAATTGCCTTGTTAGGTATGGTGTCAATTGTTGGAGCTCAAACGGCTTCGCTAAGTGTAAAAGGTGGACTAAATATATCTAACTATTACGGCGACAATCTTAATGATAAAAGCATAAAGGCAGGGTTTCACGTTGGTGTGGGTGCCGACTTAGAGTTTATGCCAAATATAGCACTACAAACCGGATTGTTTTTCTCAACCAAAGGTGCTAAGTATCAATATGACGCAGGCATAGCAGGCAATGTAGAATATAACGTAACGGCGAACTATTTGCAACTTCCATTGCACTTAGCTTATAAAATTGATGTAACTCCGGGTACTAAAGTGGTGCTTCATGCAGGTCCATATATAGCTTATGGTGTGGGTGGAAAACGTAAAATTGATTCAAAGTTTACAGATGATTTAAAACCAATTTTAGGTGAACAAGAAGTGGATACATTTGATAAAGACTGGGGATACAAACCTTTTGATTCAGGAGTTGGCATTGGTATTGGTGCGGAATTTGGTTTAATAATTGTAGACCTTGGATGGGACATGGGTCTCACTAACATTTCAAGAATGGATAGCGGAAACGTTAAAAACCAAAGTGCATACCTATCTTTAGGATATAAGTTCTAAATCTCAATAGATGAATCCACTCTGAAAACACTCAATTGCTGATTATTAGTCTTTTTTCTGCCCTTTATCCCTGAATAGAAAAGCCTAATAATCAGCATTCAGCCAAAGTCTCCTTTAGTGGATTTAGAAGGGACAGAAAGCAAGGTGATTGGCTTTTCGGAGTGAACATAGATTATAAAGTTTATCTATAAATCAAAAAGCATCGTTCATTGAGAGCGATGCTTTTTCGATCATGTTTATTTATCAATATTTACCAAATAGGAATTTATCCCTTCCTGTAAAGATCACAATATAAAACAAAAAAGACCTACATCTTTTGTGTAAGTCTCTCTTGATAAATGTGGGCGTTGACGGATTCGAACCGCCGACCCTCTGCTTGTAAGGCAGATGCTCTGAACCAGCTGAGCTAAACGCCCGGTATTTCGCTCTTTTTGCTTCACTCTTGAAACATACTCTTACGAAAAGCGATGCAAAGATAGATTCTTTTTGATTAGATGCAAAATAAATCCAATATTTTTCTTCTATAATTTTTACTTTCCCATTAAAAGTCATATTTTTGCATTATCAATTGGTTAATAGATAAACATATTGCCCCTAAAATAATTTTCTTTTATTTTCAATAATAAAAATATTAGAATAAGGGTTTCAAAATTTTGGAAAATTAGAGTCATATATTATCAACAAATCCTCTTTTTCGCAATTGAATGAAACACAGTCAGAATGCAGTGTGTGATAATGTTTTTTCGAACATGAAAAGATGACGAATAAAAAAATTGACCACTATTTAACAAAAACAACTAAAAACTAACAGGACTACAAACTCTTAGAATGAATACAAACGAACTAATGGCCATCTCTCCCATCGACGGCCGATATAAAAAACATACGGAACTTCTAACCACTTATTTTTCGGAATTCGCACTCATGAAATATCGCACACATGTGGAAATAGAATATTTTATTTCACTGCGTGAAATACCGATACCACAATTAGAGAGCTTTCCAAAAAATAAAATTGAAGCATTAAGAGAAGTTGTAAACAACTTTTCGTTGGAGGATGGTGCGAAAATTAAAGCGATTGAGTCTGTCACCAATCACGATGTAAAAGCAGTTGAATATTTTATAAAGGAGAAATTCGACCTACTAAAGTTAGACCAATATAAGGAGTTTATTCACTTTGGTTTAACTTCTCAGGATATTAACAACACAGCATTTCCACTGATGTGGAAAGATGCATTGCAAAAGACCTATATCCCTCAATTAGAATCACTCTGCACCGTTTTATCGAAACTATCAATTGAGTGGAAAGATGTGCCCATGTTAGCACGAACTCACGGTCAGCCGGCCTCTCCCACCCGATTGGGAAAAGAGATAAAGGTTTTTGAATACCGATTGCTTACTCAGATCCGGAGTTTAAAATAGATACCTCACACCGCAAAATTTGGTGGTGCAACCGGAAACTTCAATGCTCATAAAGTGGCCTACTCTACTGTTGATTGGAAACTGTTTGCCAAAAAGTTTTTGTCAGAAAAACTTGATTTGAATCGTGAGGAATATACCACACAGATTTCAAATTACGATCAATTGGGAGCTTCGTTTGATGCCATTAAACGGATCAACACTATCCTTATTGATATGACACGCGATTTTTGGCAGTATATATCGATGGATTATTTTAAACAGAAAATTAAAGAAGGAGAAGTGGGCTCGTCGGCCATGCCACACAAAGTAAATCCAATTGATTTTGAAAATGCTGAAGGAAATTTGGGTATCGCCAATGCGTTTCTTGAGCATTTATCCTCAAAACTGCCTGTTTCCCGATTGCAACGCGATCTCACAGATTCTACCGTAATTCGAAATATTGGCGTACCTTTGGCACACGGATTAATTGCAATAAAAAGTACAACAAAAGGACTCAATAAGTTGTTATTAAATAACCAACAAATTATAAGAGATTTAGACGATAATTGGGCAGTTGTTGCAGAAGCTGTTCAAACAATACTAAGAAGAGAAGGATATCAGGAACCCTATGAGGCACTTAAAGCGCTTACACGCACAAATGAAGCAATAACCGAAAATAGCATCAAG
>JAQVGF010000020.1:18339-22620 GCA_028696875.1 Dysgonamonadaceae bacterium | reverse complement strand
TCACCATAAGCACTTAATTCATAGTTTTGACAATAGACACAGCTCATATTACAGTATCCAAAAAATATTGTTCCGGAACCCCTCTGTCCTACAAGAACTCTCTCTTCACCCAAATGCGGTCCATAGCTTGATACAATAGCTCTGTGATTTGCTTTACACATACCCACTTCTTCAATCCGATTTACCCCACATTTATGAGGACATAGATTACAATTAGTAATATGTTTTTTAGCTTCTTCAACTTTTTTGGATAAATCTCCTTTTTCTAATGTCTTTAGATAATTTGGTTCAATAGACATTCTCCCTCTCCTTTCTTTTAAAAGTTTATACTCTCCGGTTTCTATCCCTTAAAGGTAAAATTAAAAATGACTTCGGGTTCTTCTACAAATTGTACTTTTTTGTTACCTTCAAACTGGTGGAAGATACTTGAAGCTAAACAGCAATAGAATGAATTAATAACAGGTTTCAAAAACACGATCTAAGAGGAATATATTTAGCAGAGATATTCAATATTGCAGAAAAATTTGCAGAAGATTCAAAGCAAAAGAATATTATTTTGGTTATGAAAAACAGTTAGCTCTATTTAGGGATTGTGCCGAAATAACTTGACGCTTTAAACTTGCTCTTTTGTCCTTTAACTTCTTTGAAAATTCATTAAATAGCCCGCTATTCGCAGAATTTTCAAGTCGTTAACGAATAAAATAGCTTCGTTTTAAACAGTCAACTTATTTCATTACAAACCCTTAGTGCAAAACTCCAATAAATCTATCAAATCTTCAGGATTCTTCATATCTGGATTATTCTGTGAAGCATACTCTTTAATTTCTTTCCATCTGGGGCGAAAAATCTTTTTTAATGAATTTAGTTTTGAGATTTTGTGTTTTTCCTGATTTTTCATTAAAACAAACCCTTCTTTAATGATAGGCTTGTATATGTTTTCAGTTTCAAGTGGTTGATGAATATTCCACTCATGCATCGTAGTTAATCTACTTACCGTAGCCGTTATTGTTGAGGTGCCGTAGGGACCTGAAGTGTCTTTCACTCTGGTGACTTTAGCTTGTCGTTGAAGTAACAGACTTGAACCATCGCTAAAAGTTTTTAACACTTCGGTGACGTTAGATTTATCGATTGGAATAAAGGTTCTATCTCCATACGACACCCTTTCAATATCGCTTAGGTCAACCAAAACTAAGGGTTCCCCTTTTTCGTTGAGATAGCAGATCTGATTTGAGTTGAGATAATAGTTTAGATTTTGCTGTGAATTTGTACCGTCTTTGAAGAAGACTTCTCCAGGCTGAAAATTAGCATCAAGAAATTGACCTCCCTGATTATCATTTTCTTGTTGAGCAGTTTTTTTATTATCTGCGGATTGATGGTTGTTGGCACCACAAAGAATAGTGGAAGAAAACAGTATCAAAACAGATAGGAATAGAATTGTTTTTTTCATTTTCGTTGAGTTTTTAAATTTGAAGTTAATTGTATCCTATTTATATTCGTTTATAAAGATAAAGTTCATCGTCTCACTTTATTTTCCCTTAGAAGGCGCATAATAAGCTGTTTAGAATGACAGGCTTTTTATGTTTTCCCGGAAAGATTTGGCATCTGGAATTTTTTTGCTACCTCGACTTAAAATCCAATATCTTTTCAGTTTTTTTTTGAATGGAATTTTCATTGCTGTATGCAATATACAAATTATTTTGATTGTTGCATGCAATATATAGAGTATTTTCATAATTGATAAAAGCCAGAATTGTACTTATTTTCTTCTATTTTGTTACCTTGTTAGTTTAATAATATAATCAGAAGGAAGATGATCTCTTTTTATAAGATCTTTTCAATATTTCCAAGTCGTTTTTATAGTTCAAATGAAAATTCTTTAATAGATTTAACTTCGCTCGCTGTTGCGCGATTGAATTGCATGGTTCTCTATGTTGTTAATTGTTTTTAAAGTGGGGGGTGTCAAACTACGCGAGAGGGCTTGCGCAGTAGTGGAGTATTATACAACAGAACCACTTTATTCAGCTTATTTGCCTTGTTCATATTATAAATCTTGCCTATTGTCCGGGTTTCAGCATCTATTAGCACTATCGCAGGAGGTTGTTTTACACTATTATGTGAGAGTTATCTATTAACTTTCTGTCACCTGAAAAAAAAAATTAGATAAGCAGATACTTTTACGCATTTCTTCTCATATGCAAAAAAACCATAATAGTGCACTATCTTTTTCAGGATGGAATAATATGTATTATATTTGTATGAAAGCGTATATTTTCATCTTGAACCTATTGTACGCCATTGTTTTTACAAAAGAATACCCGAGTTTAAACTATATAGCGATATTGGGAGTAATTTTATTATATATCTCTAATATATGATAAGGTTCTCATTGAGATATGGGTAACAAAAAAGATTTAGTCTAAACATATGTGTGCAAATAAGATTATGAGCTTAATACAAAAACAGAATTTATAAATTACATATCAAAAAATGAAAAGAGATTTATTACATAAGAGTTTAGAGTTATCCACAGAAATACATCAGTTAATCAGAGAATTACCCGAAGAGAAGCAAACTGAAACTACGGAACAGGTGAAAACCCTATCACTTACCGTGCAAAGCCATTTGGTGAGAGGTCAGAAACAAGACCCCGAGGAACTTAAAAATTCATTGGAACTTGCAAAAAATTCTTTATCGGAATTAGAAACACAACTATTGGATACTGTGAAGCAACGCTCACTGAAAAAGATGACCATCAATCCTGTATTGGCTCAAATGGGTATATTGGATGCTGAAATAGACGGATTGATGAAAACGATTAGATAGTATCTGTTAGAAAACGGCTATCCCCGGAGTCTTTGATAAGAAAAAGACAGGACTTCCTAAGTTTTTGAGATTAAGGAGTTTACTTTAGTAAATGGCTCCTTTTTTTGTTGTTGCCTATTTGTTACAGATAGTGAGTTAGAATATGCTGTGAACCATCAATCAAAATCACAAGGAACCTGTAGATATAGTGACAGTATTAGCATACTCTAATGCGAGAAAAAAACAAAACTCCTTTTTTTAATACTCACTTTGGTTTATTAATAACCTGTAATCTTCTCTCATCTAAATTAATTTACTAAACAGAATATATCGTGATGAAAATCTTAATCAGTATGTCATTTAACTTTCCGTCTGTTATATAACTTTTCGAAAGCCAATAATTTGCAGCTTTCTGTTTTCAATCAAACTACAAAATTCTAATTTTATATGGACGTTCTATACGAAGACAATCACATCATAATTATAAACAAAGCTGCATCAGAAATTGTGCAGGGCGACAAAACGGGCGACAAACCCATGTCGGAAAAAGTGAAAGAGTATTTGAAACATAAATACAACAAACCCGGCAATGTATTTTGCGGTGTTACACACCGCTTAGACAGACCTACCAGTGGAATTGTCATTTTCGCAAAAACGAGTAAGGCATTGTCTCGATTGAACAAAATGTTTAGAGAAGATGAAGTGGAAAAAGTTTATTGGGCTATTGTACAGAACCGTCCACCAAAAGAGAGCGATACGTTAACACACTATACTGTGAAAAACGAAAAAATAAACAAATCAATGGCTTACGACAGTGAAAAACCAAATACAAAAAAAGCTATTCTTCACTATTCATTGATTGCTCAATCAGATAACTATTTCCTGCTTGAAATAAATTTGGAAACGGGACGACATCATCAAATCCGCACACAACTCTCAAAAATTGGTTGCCCCATTAAAGGGGATTTAAAATATGGTGCAAAACGCTCCAATCGCGATGGAAGCATCAGCTTGCATGCTCGTGGCGTATCGTTTGTTCATCCTGTCTCGCAAAAGAAAATAGATGTGGTTGCTCCTGTGCCGGATGATGTGTTGTGGAAAACATTTGAGGAAATTAAGGAATAGCTTTTAGTTGTTAGATGTTGGGTTTTAGGAATCAGACATTTACACATTCTCACATGCTTTTAGCTTTTTATTCTTCATTCTCAACTCTTCAGACTTCGTTTAATAAGGTAATAAGGTGGGGTATGGATAGATTCATCGGTTACTAAGGTCTAAGTATGAATATAAATAAGGTTTTTGGAATGCAAAAGAAATTCGGAATTCGGGTTTCGAAAATCGGAATTAGGGTGTAATCATGCAAAATGTTTAATTCTTGTAATGTGTATCGCAGGTCATCCATTCGTAATTCGTAATTCGATAAGGAGTAAATAGTTCACTATCAATCTCTATATCGATTGCTACCTCACACCTCACACC
>JAQVGF010000020.1:0-18239 GCA_028696875.1 Dysgonamonadaceae bacterium | reverse complement strand
ACCTCACACCTCACACCCCATAACCCATAACCCATCATTCGAAATTAGTAATTCCTCATTCTCAATTAATTTTATATTCTTTTCTTTTCCTTTTCCGATATAAAAACCATACATTTGCAAGCATTCAATAACTATTAAATATAAATAAGATAAAACAAATAATGAAACCAACTTTATTAGTATTAGCAGCAGGATTAGGTAGTCGTTACGGAGGATTGAAACAATTAGACGGATTGGGTCCAAATGGTGAAACAATTATGGATTATTCAATTTATGATGCTGTGGAAGCCGGTTTTGGAAAAGTCGTTTTTGTTATACGTGAATCGTTTGAAAGCGAGTTTAAGGAAAAAGTTTCAAAAAAATACGAGCACTTACTCCCGATAGAGATTGTTTTTCAAGAATTGGATAATCTGCCTGACGGATTTGAGTTAAATCCCGATCGTGTGAAACCATGGGGAACAAATCATGCATTAATGATGGGAAAAGAGGTAATTAACGAACCATTTGCAGTGATAAATGCAGACGATTTTTACGGAAGAAACAGCTACAAAGTGATATGTGACTATTTATTAACCTTAGAAAACAGTAAAAACAGTTACTGCATGGTTGGCTACAGAGTTGGTAATACGTTATCGGAAGGTGGCACGGTTGCCAGAGGAATATGCGAAACTGATGCCGAGAATAATCTTACCGGAATTGTTGAGCGAACACAAATAAAACGAATTGACGGAGTTGTAAAATACAAGAATGAGAACGATGAGTGGATCTCACTTCCCGACAACAAACCTGTTTCCATGAATATGTTTGGTTTTACACCCGATTATTTTAAATATTCGGACGACTATTTTATTCATTTTCTGGAAGAAAATGCAGCAGTTTTAAAAGCAGAGTATTTTATTCCCACATTGGTGAATGATTTAATAGTTAAAGATAAAGCAAAAGTAAAAGTATTGGATACAACTTCGCAATGGTTTGGTATAACTTACCAAGAAGATAGGCCTTGGGTTGTGAGCAAGCTAAAAGAATTGGTGGATAACGGCGAATATCCTTCTCCTCTTTTTTAAGTAGTCTTTGTAAGAATTCGATAATCGAAACTCGGAATGTGAGAATCGGAATTTGGGAGCTAAGCACTATTTTCTATTTTCGTATTCCGAATTCCGCTTTCTTTTGACGAATAAATGTTTTTTTAAGAAAAAAATCATTCGATGATTTATATTCTGATTGTTGTTTTACTTATTTTATTGAATGGGTTTTTTGCTCTTTCCGAAATTGCATTGGTATCCAGTAGGAAAACGCGTTTAGAAACCGATGCAAAAAAAGGAGACAAAGGAGCTAAAGTAGCACTTAAACTTCAATCTAATTCAGAGAATTTTCTTTCATCCATACAGGTTGGTATTACACTCATCGGGATTTTAAATGGAGTATATGGAGGTGTAACTATTGCAGCCAAAGTCACACCTTTTTTTAAGCAATATGAAGCCTTGGCTCCTTATGCCGAGAATATTTCTTTGGTATTGGTTGTTTTAGTAATTACCTATGTTTCAATTGTAATTGGTGAATTAGTTCCTAAAACCATTGCACTCAATAATCCGGAAAAAATAGCAAAAAAAGTGGCTATCCCTATCCATTATTTCAGCAAGATTTTTTATCCGTTTATAACGCTTTTATCCAAATCTACTCATCTTTTAAATCGATTTCTGGGAATAGTTGAAAGATCCGATGTGATATCTGAAATGGAACTCCGATCGATGATTAAAACAGCATCAATTCAGGGTGTAATTGAGAAAGAGCAAGATATTATTCACGAACGAGTCTTTTATTTTTCCGACAAACGAGCAAAACATCTCATGACGCATCGTTTAGATGTAGATTGGATAGACATTAACGATCCTCATGCTGAGATTATTAATGAAATTATGAATGCACGCCACAGCAAGCTGATTGCATGTCAGGAGACATTGGATAATTTTATTGGTATTGTTACCGTAAAAGATGTTTTAGTGGAATTATTGAATAACAAAGATTTCTCCATTCGTCAATTTATTGCAGAACCACTCATTGTTCCTTCAAATATTCGGGCACAACGCGTTCTCGATCTTTTCAAGAAAAACCAGCAATACGTTGCAATCGTTGTTGACGAGTATGGAAATTTTGATGGTATTCTAACGCTACACGATATAATTGAAAATCTGGTGGGAGATATTCCGCAAGAAGATGAAAACATAGAACCCGATATCTACATCCGCGAAGACAAATCAGCTTTGGTAAGTGGCGATGCATCCATCGAACTTATGTCACAATTTATAGAAGGGTTTATTATCGATTTCGAAGAGATTGATTATTCCACAATAGCCGGTTTTGTTTTAACAAACATCAATAAAATACCGCAATTAGGAGATAAGTTTGAATACGAAGATTTACTGTTCGAGATCATTGATCTTGATGGGAATAGAATAGATAAGGTGTTAATTACAAAAAAACCAAAAAAGACAAACGAAACAGGCCAAACAAGCTGATTTAATTTGTTAATTTTCAGTTTTATGTTTTATAACACATTTTTTTGATTAAAATATTGAAAAGTATGTGTTATTTTTACACCAATTTGAAAGAGCAAAAAATGTTCTTTCCATCTCCCTTCAAAATAATTAAGGTTAAAGACTATGGATACCAGCAAATTGAATACAAAAGGCGGACTCAAAACCGAAGAGTTTAAAAAAATTGTAGACGACAAGAAAACTAACTTGTACGTTCTTACCAACAAAAACGGTTGTGAAATGACTGTAACAAATTACGGTGCAAAAATTGTATCGCTTATGGTACCTGACAAAAATGGTGAGCTTGTAGACGTAGTTACAGGTCATGATTCAATTGATGCTTACTTATCTTCGGAAGAGCCTTACTTTGGTGCTATTTGTGGACGAACCGCCAATAGAATTGCCAATGGCAAGTTTACGTTGGATGGCAAAACTTATTTTCTCGCTATTAATAACGGTCCCAATAGTTTACATGGCGGAATTAAAGGTTTTAATGCTGTTGTTTGGGATGTGAAAGAGGTTTTGGAACATTCCATCACATTGCAATACTTATCGAAAGACGGAGAAGAGGGCTATCCCGGCAATTTAATCACCACGGTAACCTATACTATTACGAACGAAAATTCCGTCATTATTGATTATAAAGCTACCACCGATAAACCAACAATTTTAAATTTAACAAATCATTCTTATTTCAATTTATCGGGAGCGGGTGACCCGTCCATCAACGATCATATTCTTACTATAAATGCCGATAGTTATCTTCCCACCGATGCAACTGCGATACCTTATGGCGATGCAGTTCCGGTAAAAGATACACCAATGGATTTTATCAAACCTCACACAATTGGTTCGAGAATAAACGAAGATTTCCAACAACTTTTATATGGTAAAGGATACGATCATACCTATGTTTTAAATAAAAAGCGGGAAAATGAATTTTCGTTTGCAGCGCGTTGTGAATCACCCAAAACAGGAATAGTGATGGAAGTTTACACTACCGAACCAGGAATGCAACTCTATACCGGAAATTGGATGAGCGATAAACTGATCGGAAAAAACGGACTAAAGTATCCTGAGCGATCAGCCGTATGTTTTGAAACGCAACATTTCCCTGATAGCATAAACAAACCCGATTATCCTACAACGGAACTTCACCCGGGTGACACATTCAAATCTAAAACTTCTTTCAAATTCCAGGCAAAATAGTAATTTCAATTTATTAATTTAAATACAATCACTTATTAATATTAATTTTTAAATAAACAAACGTATGAACACAAAAACTAATCAAACGTCCTCTCGGATTGTACCAATCATTATGATGATTGTTCTTTTCGGAATGATCGCATTCGTAACTAACTTGGCTGCACCAATGGGACAAGTTTTAAAAGAACAATTTGGAGCTTCCAACTTTCAAGGGTTATTAGGAAATGCTGCTAACTTTATAGCATATTTTGTGATGGGAATTCCGGGTGGAATTCTTTTGACAAAAGTAGGATACAAAAAAACTGCTTTAATTGCAATAGCTGTTGGCTTTGTTGGGATATTTGTTCAATTCCTTTCAGGACATGCTTCTGAATCAATGGCATTTGGCATTTATCTTCTTGGTGCTTTCGTAGCAGGTTTCTCTATGTGTCTCTTAAATATTGTGGTAAATCCAATGTTGAACACTTTAGGAGGTGGTGGTAATAAAGGAAATCAACTTATACAAATTGGCGGATCGTTCAATTCTGTAATGGCTACCTTTACTCCTGCTTTTGTAGGTATTTTAATTGGAGAAGCTGCAAAAGCTAATATTACAGACGTTTTCCCAGTAATGTACATTGCAATGGGTGTTTTTGCAGTTGTGTTTTTTGCTTTATTGGCCGTTTCTATACCAGAACCGCAAGCTAAAGCAAGTAAAGAACCTTTAAGAAATTTAATGTTAGGTGCATTAAAATTCAGGCATTTTGTTTTAGGTGCAATTGCAATTTTTGTTTATGTAGGTATTGAAGTAGGTAATCCTTATGTGATGATGTATTGGTTATCTGATATTCCTGAAATTGGTAAAACTACCGCAGGGTTTGTTGCAGGTACTTATTGGTTCCTTATGTTGATCGGTCGTTTAGCAGGTGCTTCATTGGGTGGTAAAGTTTCCAGTAAAGCAATGTTGGGTAGTGCTTCAGGAGTTGGTTTAGTACTTATTCTTTTAGCCATTCTTTTACCAACATCAATAGATGTAGCATTACCGGTTCTTCAACGTTCTGCTGCTGGAGCTCTTTCTTTTGGTTTTGCACAAGTGCCTATAGGAGCAATGTTTATAGTCTTATTAGGACTATGCACCTCAATTATGTGGGGTGGAATTTTTAATCTTGCGGTTGAGGGCTTAGGTAAATACTTGGCAGCTGCTTCAGGAATATTTATGGTTATGGTTGTTGGTGGTGGTATCCTTCCTGCTTTTCAAGGTTGGGTTGCAGACATTGCAGGATATTTGTCAAGCTACTGGGTTATCGTTGCAGGATTAGCATATTTACTATACTATGCGTTGATTGGCTCCAAAAATGTTAATAAAGATATTTCTGTAGAAGATTTGGAACCAGATGTTCCTGTGGGGTTAGCTTCCGAAAGTCTTCCAACTGAAGAAGAGTTAATATAAAAGATCATTAGAAAATTATGACAAAAGATACAGTACTGAATAAATTTAAAGAACATTTTGGGAACGCAAAGCCTGAAGTATACACATCTCCGGGCAGAATAAATCTAATTGGTGAGCACACAGATTATAACGGAAGCTTTGTTTTTCCCGGTGCAATTGATAAAGGAATTATTGCCGCCATTAGATTAAACGGAACAGACAAAATTATTGCTTATGCATTGGACTTGAATGAGAAATCTGAATTCGGATTGAACGAAGAAGATTTACCCAAAGAAGGATGGGCAAAATATATTTTTGGAGTTTGCAGAGAAATCATTAAACGTGGAGGGAAGATAGAAGGATTCGACACTGTTTTCTCGGGCGATGTTCCACTTGGTGCAGGTATGTCTTCTTCGGCTGCATTGGAAAGTACTTATGCATTTGCGCTTAACGAAATGCTTGATTTGGGAATTGATAAATTCGAATTGGCAAAAATTGGACAAGCTACCGAACACAACTATGTGGGCGTTAAGTGTGGCATTATGGATCAATTTGCTTCTCTTTTTGGTAAAAAAGGACATTTGATTCGTCTGGACACTAAATCGATGGAGTACGAATATTACCCTTTCGATCCGAAAGGATATAAGTTGGTGCTCCTTGATACACTCGTTGCGCATGAGCTTGCTTCTTCGGCATATAACAAACGTCGCGAATCGTGCGAAAGAGCTGCAAAAGCTATTGGCAAGAACCATTCGGAAGTTGAGTTTTTGCGCGATGCTTCAATGGATATGCTGAATGAGGTGAAAAACGATATTTCGGAAGAAGATTTCATGCGTGCACAATACGTAATAGAAGAAACACAACGAGTACTCGATGTATCGGATGCTCTTCAAAGAGACGACTACGAAACCGTTGGTCAGAAAATGTACGAAACGCATCACGGCATGAGTAAGCTCTATGAAGTAAGTTGCGAAGAATTAGATTTTCTGAACGACTTGGCAAAAAAACACGGCGTAACCGGTTCACGCGTTATGGGTGGAGGTTTTGGCGGTTGCACAATCAACTTGGTAAAAGATGAATTGTACGATCAGTTTATAATAGATGCCAAAGCAGAGTTTAAAGAAAAATTTGGGCACGAACCAAAAGTTTACGATGTGGTAATTAGTGATGGTGCCCGCAAACTATAATTCGATACTCGATACTCGAAAATAGGGAATCGGTATTAGGAGCTAAGAGTTAGAAATAAGAGAATAAAATCGGCTGTTGGGTATTAGGTTTTGGTATTGGCAAATAAAAGTGCAATTTACCAAAAACTAATATCCAATGGGCCGGCTTTTAGAACTCAGCTCACACGCTACTGTGCAAAGCGTGTGTCAGGTTAAACAGAGTAATATGTTATTAGATTGAGATATGAGGTAAATAAGAGGATTGGCAAGAGTTAAGACTTTAGAGCAGATACTTCATTTTTGACTTTCAACTTTCAATTTTTAACTCTTAACTCTTAGTTCTTCATTCTTCATTTCTCAATTATTTACGTCTTATAATTATAACCCAAAAGTTAACCGCTTTTGAATAACACTATTTTTATGGCTGATCAATATTATTTAAATAAATCAACATTTTTAGTTGCAGCAGACTGCATTGTTTTTGGATTTAAAGAGAAAGAACTCCATATTTTGCTTACTCGTCGACCGGTAGAACCATTGGCAGGTGAATGGTCTTTGATGGGTGGCTTTGTTTCGGAAAACGAAAGTCTGGAAGATGCAGCAAAAAAAGTTCTTTTCGAATACACACAACAAAAAGGGATTTATATGGAACAAGTCAATGCCTATGGGGCAGTAGACAGAGATATCGGAGGTCGCGTTATCTCTGTTGCTTTTTATGCGTTGGTTCGATTAGAAGAATTTGATACCAGTTTGGCTCAAAAGTTTGATGCCCGATGGATCAACATCAAAGAACTTCCACAGCTTGTGTTCGATCACAATAAAATGGTAGAAGATGCATTGACTTTGTTGCGATTTAAAGTTTCGATGCAACCGATAATTTTTAATTTTTTTGATGAAAAATTTACATTGCCTGCACTCCAAGATTTATATGAAGCTATTTATCAAAGACCTATTGACAAACGTAATTTCAGAAAAAAAATAGCTTCAATGAATATCTTGGACAAACTGGATATAAAAGATACACTTTCGTCGAAGAGAGGTGCATTTTATTATGTGTTCAACGAAGAGAAATATCGAGATTTTTTAGCATCGGGTAAGTTTTTTTCGTTGTAATTGAGTTGCAAAACCATACATTTTTATGCATCACAAAACACAAGGTATTGTTTTAAGCTCCACCAAGTACAACGACAGATTTGCTATCACCCAAATATTCACATCTGATTTTGGTCGGGTATCGTATCTTTTACCACAATCGAAAAGCAGAAAGAGCAAAATTAATCCGGCTCTTTTTTTCCCACTTTCAGTTGTTGACTTGGAAGTAGAGCATTTTCCGTTGCGTCAAATCCATCGGATTAAGGAAGCTCAAAGACAATTCCCGCTTTATTCGTTGAACGTAAATGTGATCAAAGTATCGTTTGCTTTTTTTCTTTCGGAATTTCTTGCCAAAGTTTTGAACGAAACCAGCGAAAATCAATTGATCTTTAGGTTTATAAAAGAATCAATTTTGGAATTAGAAGTTAAAGAAAAAGGGTTGGCTAATTTTCATCTTGCTTTTATGTTTCAGCTTGCACAATTCTTGGGCATTTCTCCCAATTTAGAAGCTTATAAAAAAGGTGCTTATTTTGATTTGATGAAAGGTGAATTTTCTCTTTATAGACCAAATCATAATTATTTTATTAATCCTCAACAAAGCAGCTTTCTACAGCTTTTCAAACGCATGAACTATCGTAACATGCATCTGTATCGATTATCGCAAAGCGATAGAAATAGTTTGATAAATTACATGCTGGATTATTATCGAATACATGTGTATGATTTTTCAGAGATAAAATCGTTGGAAGTGCTGCGTGAAATGTTTTGAATTTTGTGAGTAACTCTTTGTGATTGACACAGCTGGCGCAGGTCTCCGACCTGTACCTTTATAGATATCTCAATAAACCGATTACAAAAAAACGAACAATTAGTTATTCTCACACCTCACACCCCATACCCCACACCTCACACCACATCTTATTTCCCTACTTCAAACGTCTGATAAACCAAAGTTTTCCCTTCAGTTACAACCGTAAAAGTTTTTCCCAGTGATTCATTTAAAGTCCCTTTCCATAAATTATCCAAAACATATTTGTTTAAAGGATACTTTAAGTTGTGAGAGGAAATGGGTGTTCTGTCAAAATTAAAAATTGAAACCTGCTGTCCGGCAATACTTTCAAACACGGTAGTGGATGAGATAGGCGTAAAAATCCCATAATCCGTTATCATTTCTATTTCGCAATCGCTCATATAATCCAATAATAGAGAGATGTTTCCTAAGGTATGATCTTCGCGTTTTCCGGTTGCAGCAATTACTTTAATAATTAAGAAACCGTTTTTAATACAATAAGCGACTGCTTTCGTTAAATCGTTGGTTTCCTGGTCGGTGAAGATGTGGAGTAGGTGAGCGTATTGTTTTCGTAAAGCAGAGGAGATGGAATCGCCGTCTCCTACAATTGCCTCGGGGGTTATGTTGTTTTTTAAACAAGCCTCTAATGCACCATCCAAACAAATTATACGATTTGCATTTTCGATGTAAGACAATGGCTCCGGATGAGTTGGGAACTCCCCATTTGCAATAATAACGGTGTATGATTGTTTTTTCATATCAGAATGTTGAAATTATTTTCCACAAAGCATCAATCCAATAATCTTCTGCATTGAGCGACGGTATAAATATAAAACTCTCTCCTCCGGCTTTCATAAATAATTTGCGTGCTTCTATATCCACATCAAACAATGTTTCCAAATTATCAACCGGAAAACCAGGCGATATAACTGCAACTCTTTTCCATCCCAAGGAGGGTAAATCTGCTATGTCTTTATTAAGAAAAGGTTTCAACCAACCATTTCCTCTTTGAGAGGAATAAAACAATAGTGATTTATTTTGATTGTTTATTCCCAATTCTTTCATTAGCAGTTGATTGGTCTCTTTAATCTGGTATACATAATCGAACTCTTTCCCTTTTTTCCATGCTTTTTTTACTTGATGAACCGGTAAGCTGTGATACGAAAAGACTAATTTATCAAAATCAGATGTGAGATACTTTTTAACGTGTGTTGCAAGAGCTTTTATGTAAGCTGAATGGTTATAATATGAATTGATAATTCTAAGCTCAAAGGAGTATGAATTGTTGTTGTAAATTCTTCTTACTTCTTCAATGGATGTTTGGGTTGAAGATTGCGCATAATGTGGAAAGAGCGGAAAAACAATAACTTCGGAAAGTTGAGCGCTTTTTTCGATCAAACCATTAAATGCATCCTCTATGGAAGGTGAACCATAACGCATAGCAATTTCTACCGATGTACTCTTTTGCTCCTCTAATTTTTTTGCCATTTGCTGCATGTGAAATAAAATAGGGGAGAGGGTAGGTTTCTCTTTTCTCCAAATCAAAGAATATTTCTCCAAAGATTTTGATGCTGATAATGGTGCAATTACATTTCGAGCTAAAAATGGCGATATCGGTTGAAATTTATCTAAAACTAACGGATCCGATAGCATTTCCCCTATAAATTTTTTAACAGCTGATTTAGAACACTCCGATGGTGTTCCTATATTTAGTAGTATTATTCCTCTCATTAAAAATAATTGTCTTTAAGTAGTATTTGCAAAAGATGATTGCGCTTTTAGTTTTTGGTGAGAATAAAAGATGTTAGCAATTTTAGCTGTTAGCTTTGGATTGTAGTCGTAAGTCGAGAATTTAGGAATTCGCAAGTCGAAAATCGGGATTAGGGCGCATTGGTGCAATATTTAACCCTTATAGTTTTGCAATTTCGTGTTTTCGGTCTTTCGTAATTTCGTTTTTGTAGTTCGAAATAAATTCCTTACTACAATTCCACTATTCCATTTGCTAACGCCTAACACCTAACACCTAACGCCTAATACCCATAACTCACACCCCAAACCATTATTCCACAAAAGTTTGAAGCAATTTCGTTTTCTCCGTTGGCAAAACTGCAATTCGTTCTGTTTTTGCCGGTATCAATATGGTTTCACCTTGCTTTAAAGTCACCTTGTTTTGCTCGTTATCCTCTAAATCACACGAACCTTCAAGACACATAAATACGATAAATGAATCGATGTGAGAAATATCTTGTTCAAAACGCTCAGTGAGTTTGAGCAGATTTGTGGTAAAATATTGACAACTTACCAATTCAACGGGCTTGTTTTCAATCGGATTATAATCAGTCTTATACGATTCTTGTACCGAATAATCGATGGCATCTTTGGCCAATTCAGTGTGAAGTTCTCGCGTATTTCCTTGCGCATCTTTTCTGTTGTAATCGTAAATGCGATAGGTTACGTCGGAAGTTTGCTGAATTTCTGCAATAAAACAACCACTTCCTATTGCATGAACTCTTCCGGCAGGAAGAAAAAAGACATCTCCTTCTTTCACAATATGTTTTTTGAGCGAATCGGTGAAGGTGTTATTTTTCACCTTTTCTACGTATTCTTCCGGCCTGATTTTATCTTTAAATCCTGAAATTACAAATGCATTGGGTTCGGCTTTTACCACATACCACATTTCTGTTTTACCAAACGAGTTGTGTCTCTTTTTTGCCAACTCATCATCCGGATGAACTTGAATTGACAAATCGTCTTGCGCATCAATAAACTTGATAAGGAGTGGAAATTTATTCCCAAACTTTTCATACACTTTTTTTCCTATCAAATCTCCTTTTGCTTCCTCTAACAGTGTGTCTAACGGCTTTCCCGCTAATTCTCCATTTTTGACAATAGATACATTCTCTTCTACGGCTGATATTTCCCAGCTTTCGCCAATTCCGTCTTTTACGGAATCAAGGTTTTTAAATTTAGAAATCTGTGAACCACCCCAAATAATAGATTTTAGAATAGGGTGAAATTTTAAAGGATATAAATTCATTTTAATGTTGCTTTTTTTTTATTTGTGTTGATTTAATTGATTATTCTTGTCTAAAAAGTTAATTTTTTTGCTCTCTACCCCTAAATTCCCTAAAAATACTTTTGCTAAGTGCTGATTATTAATCTTTTCCCTTTAGGGATAAAGGGTAGAAAAAGACTAATAATCTGCACTTGAGGGGTTTCTGATTCAGCTTTTAACCTTTAATTATTCTCTTTATTCTTCACTCTTAATTCTCCGTTTAATAAGGTAATAAGGTTGGGGTAGGAGAAGATTAACGGTTACTAAGATCTAAATATAAATCCAAATAAGGTTTTTTAGAATGCAAAAGAGTTAGGAATTCGAAAATCGGAATTTGGGAGCAATTGTTCAATGTTTAAACCTCATATTGTCGCAATTTAGTTTTCTCACTAAAAAAATCGTTCAACATCTAAAACCTCTAATATTAATTCTCAACTCTTTGTAATTAGTTCTTATCTGCGAAAATTTGAGAAGTCTGTGGTTAAAAGCGTATTAGTCATTCGTAATTGATTTAGTCTTCGCACCACGTATCTCGCATCATCACTCACTTTTAACTTTTAATTTTTAACTCATAACTCATAACTCATAACTCACACCCCATAACTCACACCCCACACCTATTTACTTATCTTCTCCAAAACCATTGCCGTATGCGCCGGAATATAAAGTCGTAACCATCCTTTATGATGTTTTTGATACAATTGGTCGAAGTGAGAAAAATGATGCATATCGTCATCTGTTAAACCAAAGCCGCCATAACGTTTGTTATCGGTGTTTAGTATAACCCTATATTCACCTTCAGGAACAAGCATACCGTAGTCCGTATAGGAATTTGTGGGGTTGAAATTGAAAACAAATAGATATTTATCGCGCATGTATGCCAAAACATTATCTTCTTTTTTATCCCATATTTTTGTGATGGATGTTTTCTCAAAACTTTCAACGGATTTTAACAGAGCAATCATATCTTTATCAAAATCGCCCAAATAATGATATTTTAAATTCATATCCTGGTTCAAACTCCATTGTCTGCGCGCATATTTGTATGACCAATTATTTCCCTCGCGAGGGAAATCAATCCACTCGGGATGTCCAAACTCGTTGCCCATAAAGGTTAAGTATCCTCCGTTAATGGTTGTTGCGGTAACCAATCGGATCATTTTGTGTAAAGCGATTCCCCTGTCAACTACTATTGATGGGCTAAACTTGGACATAAACCAATACATTTGGTCGTCGATTAATCGGAAAATAATGGTTTTATCGCCTACCAATGCCTGATCGTGACTTTCAACATACGAAATAGTTTTTTCATCCGCCCGTCTGTTAGTTACTTCCCAAAATATACCGGCCGGATCCCAATCTTCATCTTTTTGTTCTTTTATGGTTTTAATCCAAAAATCGGGTATATTCATCGCCATCCGATAGTTAAAACCATATCCGCCATCGGCGGGATTAACTGCTAATCCGGGCATTCCGCTCACTTCTTCAGCAATTGTTATTGCATGGGGATTAACTTCGTGGATAAGTTTATTAGCCAATGTTAAATAACAAATTGCATCGGGATCTTGTCTGTTGTTGTAATAGTTTTCGTAACCAATAAACGATTCCTCCAAACCATGGCTGTAATAAATCATCGAGGTTACTCCATCGAAACGATAACCATCAAACTTGAAATCTTCGAGCCAATATTTGCAGTTCGACAGCAAAAAATGCATCACTTCGTCTTTCCCATAGTTAAAACAAAGAGAATCCCAAGCTTTGTGAATGCGTCTGTCATCTCCATGAAAATATAAATCATATGAGCCATCCAATCTTCCCAATCCCTCAACTTCGTTTCTCACTGCATGTGAATGCACTATATCCATTATTACGGCAATTCCCATTCCGTGTGCTTCATCAATTAATTGACGTAATTCGTCGGGAGTTCCAAAACGAGATGACGGTGCAAAAAAGCTTGAAACGTGATAACCAAACGACCCATAATAGGGGTGTTCTTGAATTGCCATTAATTGAACGGTATTGTAACCTTTCTCTTTTATTTTTGGTAAAATTCTTTCTCTAAACTCGTTGTATGTACCAACTGCTTCTTCTTCCGTTGCCATTCCTATATGACATTCGTAAATAAGAAGAGGAGAAGTGGAAGGTTTAAAGTTTTTGTTCTTATAAATATAGGCGTGTTCAGGTTCCCAAACTTGTCCGCTGAAGAGATGGGTTTTTTCATCTTGCACCACATGTTTGCACCATGCCGGAATACGTTCTCCCGAGCCACCGTTCCACTTTACAAACAGTTTGTAGTAATCTAAGTGATGAATGCTGTTTTTCGGCAGCTTTATTTCCCAAACTCCAGCTTTGGTTTTACGAAGTTTGTATTCATCTTCTATCTTCCAATCATTAAACGAACCAATTAAAAAAATCTCGGTTGCATTGGGAGCCCATTCCCTAAAAGTCCATCCATCGGATGTTTTATTCAAACCAAAATACATATGTCCATTGGCAAAATCCGACAAGCTAATGGTATGGTTTTTAGTAATTTCCTTTTCTTTTGAGAGAAATTTATTATGTCTCTTCTCAATAACTTTTTCGTAAGGTTCTAACCAGGGATCTTTTTTTACTAATTCTATCATGGCTTATATTTTTCTCTTAGTGTATTAGTCTATGAATATTTTGAAAATTATCTTTTTTAAATCACCTGCCCCAATTAAAGGAGCATGAGCATCATCCGGGAAAAAAATAGCGAATTCTCTTGGTTGAAGTGTGATATAGGTCGAAGGTTTTTCGTTAAACAGTTCAATATCTTTTTCCGAATCGTACTCGTCAACCTCTTTTTCTATTGCACTGAGCGATTTCCAACCGAAGGTTTCCGGCTGAGATAACGGTATGTGAATATCAAGATGGTATCTGTGTACCTCTAAAAGCGATTCTTTCTCACTTTTTAGTTTATTGGTGCTTATAATCAACTTAATATTATCGCCATCTATTTTAATCGTTTCTTCTTTGCACGATTTTAAATTGATGGTATAAAGAAAATCAAACGCTTCTTTTAATCTCGGATGCGTATCATAATATAATTCCGCATTATTTAAATTATCTACAATCATGTCGTGTTTTATGATCTATTTTATATTTCAAACTATACAAAGATAAACTAAAAAGGCAAACAATTTTTTTTATACTCATCTTTTTATTGCACCACAAGTAATTATTATTGAGAAAAAACATATATCTTTGTTTTTATTGATAACAGTTATCATTAAGTTTTACATGTTTAAATTTTTCAAAATGAGACGAATAGTTTCTTTCATAGTTTTATCTTTTATACTATCGCACATAAATGCCCAATCTGCTTCAATAATTTGTCGTGCCGGATTTGCGTTCGAAATAAGTAACAACCCCAACTGGGGAAATGGTGAACCGGTAATAATTAATATTACTCCCGGCTCTCCTGCCGAAAGAGCCGGATTAAAATTGAACGACATAATTTTAGAAGTTAATGGAAACGGAACCTATCTGAAACCGCACCATACAATTAAGGCATGGATGTTGGACAATAACGAAAAAGATATAGAGATATCCATACGAAACCTGGAAACAGACTTCAGAACCATCACTATAGATAAGGATTGTAGGAGTAGAGACGGTATTGATGAATCAAAGCTTGCTCCTGTTTTTGCATTCTATAGTTTAGAAGATGTTCAAAATAGGAATTTTCATATACCTATGAAAATCACAACTAATCCAAAATCAGTTTTTTCTGATTATAGAACTTTCGATTTTGCTCCCGTGGAAGCCGGAACACCTGAAATTGATGTGCGAATCTCAGCCATTTTTGAGCGTAAACTAAAAGAGCGTGGTCTTATTAGAGACACGGACGATCCCGATTTTATTATCCAAACATTTTACAGCTATCAAAATAATCCTGCATACAATCCAAATTCTCAAAATAAAGTAGAAGATATTGCAAACTGGCGCTTCGACTTGAAGAGTAATAAAATGGTGAATCTACCCCTTTTCTCTCCTACGCAAGTTGTGCAGAACGAAGACATACCTTATTTTCTTGAGTTTGGATATCGTTTTTATGATCGCAAATATGTAGAACCAGGCGAATTGGTGCAAATTTGGGAGTGTGACGTGAAAGAACGGGTTAAAACAAATTATGGCTTAGAAAATTATCTGGAGATAAATTTACCACTTATTTTACTGAAATATCCCTATCCCGGGAATATGAACTTGGGAACTTACGAGGTAAACTTTTTACAATATAACTATACCGGCATCAGCTACGATATTGAAAACCTTTCAAGAGTGGCATATGTAGATCCAAAATCTCCTGCTGCACAAGCAGGAATTAACAGAGGAGATATCATAAAAAGCATTCAAGGTATAAAGTTGAGCAATAACCTTAAGTCACTTACCAATTCATACAGACGTTTTATAAACGAAACCATGGATTTACGTAATCCAAATACACGCTATACCGATACGAATGGTTACAAAGATTGCATGTTTTGGGATGTAGGAGAATACAATCAAGTAGCAAAAGCGTTAGACAAAAAGGCTTATCGGTCAGCTTTTACTTACTTGTTCAATTTCAATCAATACATTGACTGGAACACACCTCCGACTATATCTATTGAGGTTGAAAGGAATAAAGAGAACTTAAACTTTGAGATTAAACCGGAAGTGTATAAAAGTGCACATATTTCTGCATTTTAAGATTTAATCTTCGAAAAAAAAAAGCAAATGCTCTGTTTAGATGGGTTCAATATGGGTACGTGTATTGCGAAGCGAATGCTATTGTGGCGTAAACCACATGTTGGCTTTAATGTGAAAAAACAGAACTAAATAACAAACAAATGGAAACCATTAAAAGAAATTTCATAAAAAATCCATCGAAAAAAGATTTGATTTTATTTACGTCTTTATGGCTTTTAGGAATAATATTACTGACATTGAGTACGACTGATTTATTTACTGAAAGTTTTTTTCAAAAAAAGCATGTCATAATTTATTTTTTAATGATAGGTTCAACTGTAACCACAGGAAAACTTTATTTTAATTATTGGAAAAATAAAAACCTAAATTCTCACTCGAATGCCGAATGAATTTCTGTGCGGAATTTGACAAAAATATGGAAAAGTGAAAAACGGAAGAGAACGTAAAAATTACGTTGAACTTCCGCTCTGTTGAAAAAAACGATGGAAATTTGATTATTATACCAATTATTGGTACATTTGCTCTATATTTAAAAGAAGAAAAGAGATGAGTAAAAATACATCAATATCGTTAGGAAGTTACTTCGATGAGTTTGTTCAAAGTCGATTAAAAACTGGTAGGTATAAAAATGTAAGTGAAGTTATTCGTGCAGGATTGAGATTGTTGGAGGAAGAAGAGAATAGTGTTATTGCTTTAAGAAATGCAATTCAAGAAGGTACTGAAAGTGGAATTGCTTATGATTTTAATTCAAAATTACATTTGAAAGAATTAAAGACAAAAAGAAAATAGAATGGCTAAATTTTTTCTAACAAATAAAGCCATACTAGATTTGTCTGATATTTGGAATTATACATTCGATAACTGGAGCGAAGAACAAGCAGATAAATACTATCAAATGTTACTTGATAATGTTCAAGTGATTGCCGACAAACCAAACATAGGTAAAAGTTATGAGCCCGTGTTAAAGAGACTGTTTGGACATAAAGTAGGCCGCCACATCATTTTCTATACAATAGAAAGTGAAAAAGAAATTTTGATAATTAGAATTTTACACGAACAAATGGATTTAAAAAATTGGATTCAAGAATAACTCTTTATAATAAAAAACATGATGCATCTGCTGGAGTTGAACTGAGCATACCTTGCTCCAAGCAGTTGAGATGAAATTGCCATTTGTGCTTGAGTTGTATACCATATAAATGTGTTCTAGTCGTCTTATTAGTAGAAAAACTCTAATTAACTAATAATCATTCAAACAATTTCACTTAAACTTCTTGTTCATCTTAATAATATGTTGTTACTTTGTAATTACATAAAAGGAGATGAATATGGAAATACCATTAATAAAAATAGGAAACTCGCAAGGGATAAGATTGTCTAAAACCATTCTTAAGAAATACAACATCAAAAATTCATTGGAAATCATCCTCGAGAAAGGAAGAATAATCCTTAAACCAATAACGGAACCAAGACAAGGGTGGGCAGAACAGTTCAAGGAAATGGCAAAAAATGGAGATGACCAGCTCATAATTGACGATGTCTTTGAAGATGAAATCTTTGAATAATGGAAATTAAGCAATACGATTTGGTTTTGGTTAATCTTGACCTTACTATTGGTAGTGAAATGAAAAAATCTTCTCCTTGTACAGTCATTTCCCCAAACGAGATGAATAAGTATCTTCAAACTATTGTCATAGCACCGATAACAAGCACTTCAAAAGATTACCCAACAAGAGTTTCGATAAATCAAGAAAAAACCAAAGGATGGATTGTTATTGACCAAATCCGAACAATCGACAAAAGACGAGTTGTTGAAATCTTGGGGAAGCTAAATAATCCCGAAATTGAAAAAGTGAAAAATGTGATACAAGAAACTTATGTTGAATGAAAACGCCACATGACAAGCACATTTGCAAGCCCCAACACACTGGCTAATACATTAGCTTCCAAAAGAGCCAAATTTTTGTCACTGCACCTACTTGATTGAGAAAGTAAATAAGTAAATTTCAACTTCAAAATAAAAACTGTTTTATGCCCAGACTTAGTAAAGAGATAAAAGAGCAGATCAAAACTCTTGATAATTCAGTATTACAAGAGATTATTTTAAAACTTGCATCAAAAGAAAAATTGGTTTATGATTTTGTGATAACAAATTACCTCAATAAAGAAACGGGGGAAAAAGAATTATTTGAAATCACAAAAGTAGATTTAGATCTAATTTTTCAAAAAAAGCATAAAGGATACGCTCCGGAATTGCAACTTGCAAACATGT
>JAQVGF010000157.1:1532-5147 GCA_028696875.1 Dysgonamonadaceae bacterium | reverse complement strand
ACTGTCAATTGTCAAAGACAGATCACGATCTGTCTCTACAAAACACCATTTTCATTCTTCACTCTTCACTCTTCACTCTTCACTCTTCACTCTTCACTGTTCACTGTTCACTGTTCACTGTTCACTGTTCTTCACTCTTCACTCTTCACTGTTCACTGTTCACTGTTCACTGTTCACTGTTCTTCACTCTTCATTCTTAGTTCTTCATTCTTCATTCTTAGTTCTTCATTCTTCACTATTCATTTCCATTTTCAATTAATCTATTAAATCATTATCTTTGCACCGCCTTTTTAAACAAGCAAAAAATAAGCAAACATGGATTATAATTTCGGAGAAATAGAACAAAAGTGGCAAGCCTACTGGGCAGATAACCAAACATATAAAGTAACAGAAGACTCAGCGAAACCCAAGTACTACGTGTTAGATATGTTTCCTTATCCTTCGGGTGCAGGATTACACGTGGGGCATCCATTGGGATACATCGCTTCCGATATTTACTCCCGCTACAAACGTTTGCAAGGTTTCAACGTGTTGCACCCCATGGGCTACGATGCATTTGGCCTGCCCGCAGAACAATACGCCATACAAACCGGTCAACATCCTGCCATTACTACCCAGGATAATATTGCCCGCTACCGCGAGCAGTTAGACAAGATTGGGTTTTCATACGACTGGGATCGAGAACTACGCACCAGCGATCCTGACTATTACAAATGGACCCAATGGGCATTTATCCAAATGTTCAAAAACTACTACGACACCCAACTGCAACGTGCCAAACCCATTGCCCGCCTGGAAGGACACTTCCGCATGCGCGGAACGGAGAATGTACATGCAGCTACTTCCGAACCCATGGAATTTACCGCAGAAGAGTGGAACATGAAATCGGATAAAGAGCAGCAAGAGATACTGATGAATTATCGGATAGCCTATTTGGGCGACAGTATAGTTAATTGGAGCCCTCAACTGGGAACTGTGTTGGCCAACGATGAGGTAAGCGAAGGCTTCTCCATTAGAGGCGGTTACCCGGTGGAGCAAAAGAAAATGCGTCAATGGTTCTTGCGTGTTTCTGCTTACGCAGAACGATTGTTGGAAGGACTGGACGAGCTGGATTGGTCCGATTCGTTGAAAGAGACACAACGTCACTGGATTGGCAGAAGCGAAGGAGCAGTAATCCACATTCCACTGCCCGAAAGCGACGCTAAAAGAGAAGTAATCGATGAAGAAGATTCTTCCTACAGCGAAGCCGGACAAGCTCTATGGGAAATAGTGAAAAACAAACAGCTTGGATTTAAATTAAAAAGAGATTATAAAATTGGCGATAACACAGTGCCTTTTGTGAATTTGGACAAAGGAGTAATTATCGCAATTGAAACTGATGCATTTCTGACATCTGAGGAAAAGGACGAACACATCGTAACTCAAAGCAAATTGAAATTGGGCGGATTTCGAATCCTTTCGTTCACACAATCGGAAATTTTGGCCGACCCCATCGGCATCGGTCAGCAGATAAAAGATTACGTTGAATCGGTTCCGGCAGCAGATATACCTGTGAGCGAAGAGATAGGTGGTGATGTTATTCCCGTCTTTACAACCCGCCCCGACACTATTTTTGGTGTAACCTTTATGGTTCTTGCACCCGAAAGCGAATTGGTTGACCAACTCACCACTCCGGAACAACAGGAAGCCGTTCAGAACTACATAGCCCAAACAAAAAAGAAGACTGAATTAGAACGTATATCCGATCAAAAAGTTACCGGAGTTTTCTCCGGAGCCTATGCCACGCATCCATTTACCGAGGAGCCAATGCCCATCTGGATTTCAGACTACGTATTGGCAGGTTACGGAACGGGAGCCATTATGGCCGTTCCGGCTCACGATAGCCGCGATTATGCTTTTGCAAAACATTTCAATTTGCCCATTATTCCCCTAATAGAAGGATGCGATGTTTCCGAAGAGAGCTTCGATGCCAAAGAGGGAATCATGATCAATTCCGATTTTTTAAACGGTCTAACGGTCGAAGAGGCCATTAAACGTGCCATTGAAGAAATTGACAAAAAAGAATTGGGCTACAGTCAGGTAAATTACCGCATACGCGATGCCATTTTTTCGCGTCAGCGCTATTGGGGTGAACCTTTCCCAATTTACTACAAGGATGGAATGCCTTACACATTGAGCGAATCGGAATTGCCGCTTCAACTGCCTCCGGTAGATAAATTCTTGCCCACCGAATCGGGTGAACCGCCTTTGGCACGAGCCGAAAATTGGGTTTCTGAGGATGGTTATCCGTTAGAAACATCTACCATGCCCGGCTTTGCCGGATCGTCGGCGTACTACTTGCGTTATATGGATCCCAACAACAATCTAATGCTGGTTTCGCAAGAAGCCAATCACTATTGGCGCAATGTGGATTTGTACATTGGCGGCACGGAACATGCAACCGGTCATTTGGTTTACAGTCGTTTTTGGAACAAGTTCTTAGTGGATTTAGGTATATCGTGCGAGGAAGAACCTTTCAAAAAACTGGTGAATCAAGGAATGATTCAGGGGCGCAGCAACTTTGTCTATCGCATCAAAAACTCCAACAGGTTTGTGTCGCTCAATCTAAAAGATCAATACGATACCACGCCCATTCATGTGGATGTAAATATTGTGCATCACGACGTGTTGGACATAGAAGCTTTCAAACAGTGGAACCCTGAATACAAGAATGCTGAATTTATCCTGGAAGATGGGAAATACATCTGTGGATGGGCAGTTGAGAAAATGTCTAAATCGATGTTCAATGTGGTCAACCCCGATGATATTGTAGATAAATATGGAGCCGATACGCTTCGCTTGTACGAAATGTTTTTAGGTCCATTGGAGCAATCCAAACCGTGGGACACCAACGGGATTGATGGAGTGCATCGATTTTTACGCCGCACTTGGGCACTTTTCCACACGAACGATTCGTTCCGGGTAAGCGATGAAGAACCTAACTTAACGGAACTGAAGACGTTGCACAAACTGATCCAAAAAATATCGTACGATATCGAACACTTTTCGTTCAACACTTCTGTTTCGGCATTTATGATTTGTGTGAATGAACTCACCTCCCTCAAATGTAACAAGCGAGCCATCCTGAGCGAAATGCTTATCTGTCTGGCTCCTTTTGCTCCTCACATTACGGAAGAACTTTGGAGCAGGTTGGGCAACGATAAAACAATTTTTGATGCCGAATGGCCTCTATTCAATGAAGAATATCTGAAGGAAGATACATTCACGTATGCCATTTCGTTCAACGGAAAAGTACGTTACACCCTTGAGTTTTCTGCCGATACAGATAAAACTGAAATTGAAGAAACAGTTCTCAATCATCCCGATTCACAGAAATGGATTGCCGGCAAAACGCCTAAGAAAGTGATTGTGGTGCCGAAGAAGATTGTAAATGTGGTGTTGTAGAGCGGTCAGCGGTCAGCGGTCAGCGGTCAGCAGTCAGCGGTCAGCGGTCAGCGGTCAGCTATCAGCAATCAATCACTGTTCACTATTAACTGTTCACAGTTCACTGTTCACTATTCACTTAATCCCAGTTCACTGAATATTTAAAACAACAAAAATGAATCTACCAAAAAA
>JAQVGF010000157.1:0-1432 GCA_028696875.1 Dysgonamonadaceae bacterium | reverse complement strand
CGGTCAGCGGTCAGCTATCAGCAATCAATCACTGTTCACTATTAACTGTTCACAGTTCACTGTTCACTATTCACTTAATCCCAGTTCACTGAATATTTAAAACAACAAAAATGAATCTACCAAAAAAGTATCTAAAAAAGTTCTATTGGCGCGACTATCTGGTAATTGTCCTTGGACTAATAATTTATTCCATTGGTCTTACCGGTTTCCTTATTCCTTTCAAATTCGTGATGGGCGGTTTAGGAGGAGTGTCGCTTTTGATTAAATATTCAACAGGAATACCACTCTGGCTTTCATTCATAGTCTTCAACTCCTTCTTGTTGATTTTTGCATGGTACTTTTTGGGGCGTAAATATGTTTTCAGCACATTATTTAGTTCCGTTATGCTCACTATTATTCTTAATTTGTCGGAACGATATATAACAGAACCTCTTATTAGCAACGAAACAATGGCCATCCTCATTGGTGCCATTTGTTGTGGTATCGGACTTGGCATGGTTTTATCTATGAATAGTTCCACCGGTGGTACCGATATTATAGCAGGTATCATCACAAAGTATAGGTACATCAGCATGGGACGAATGCTTTTGTATATCGATATTTTTATTGTTCTCAGCTCTTATCTTCTTTTTCAGAGTGTTGAGAAAATTATTGTTGGATTTGTCATCATTTCTGTTCTTTACTATGCCGTAGATATGGTCATTAGTGGTTCGCGACAATCCGTCCAATTCTTTATATTCTCTTCCAAATACGATGAAATTGCAACGCATATCAATTCAGAATTAGAGCGCGGTTGCTCCGTAGTTGATGGGATAGGGTGGTACTCCAAACAACCTCAAAAAATTATTATCGTCCTGGCACGTCGCAACGAATCAACATCTATCTTTAGATTGGTTCAGCGTATTGATAAAAAAGCATTTGTTAGTCAAGCAAATGTGGTGGGAGTGTATGGGAAAGGATTTGAGGAGATGAAGTAGGGAGAGGTGGTTTTTTTGGGGTGTGCGGTGTGGGGTGTGGGGTTTGGGATGTGCGGTGTGTGGTGTGGGGTTTGGGTTCTGGGGTGTGAGGCGGAATTCGGAATTAGGGAATCGAAAATCGGTATTAGCTGTTAGCTGTTAGCTGTTAGCTGTTAGCTGTTAGCTGTTAGCTGTTAGCGATTAGCTTTCACCCATAACAGTTTATTCTGCCAAAGGCGGACACATAGGTACTGTCACACTCCCCCTTGTTTGCAACAGCCTGTCCCGTCAGTATTGCACTACTCCCCCTCGTTTGCAACGAGGGGTTTATGGTTTACCCCGTGAAATAAAAAAGATTTCACAGGGGTTCTGCGTTTGTAACGCGATAACACTCAATTTGATTATTGTTGTTTAGGTATTAGTTATATTGTTACAAACAATAAACCAACTGCCCCCTCGTTGCAAACGAGGGGGAG
>JAQVGF010000019.1 GCA_028696875.1 Dysgonamonadaceae bacterium | reverse complement strand
CACTATCAATTAAAGAAATATTTCTTTAATTAATTGTAAATTCTTTTCTTAATAGTGTACAAACAAAAAACTTTGAGTAAAAGTTTATCAAAATCTATATTTCTATTACCTTTGTTTTAAAGTACTCTCATTATTTACACTACAAACAGTATCTTATGAAAATTGTAAATTTTTCTAAGCAAAATTCTTTGCTAAACACATTTGTCAGGGAAATTAGGGATATTCATATTCAGGATGACCGATTGAGGTTTAGAAAAAATATTGAACGCATCGGCGAGATTATGGCATATGAAATTAGTAAAGAGTTAAGTTTTTCACCAGAAATAATAGAGACTCCTCTTGGAAAAACAGAATCAAATTTGTTGACCAATGATATTGTTATTGCGACAATATTGCGTGCCGGACTGATTTATCATCAAGGATTTCTCAATTTTTTTGATGACGCAGACAGTGCTTTCGTTTCAGCTTATAGAAAATATAAAGAGAATCAACTCTCCTTTAATATTCACATAGAATATATTGCTTCACCACAATTGGAAGGCAGAACATTAATTCTAACAGATCCTATGCTTGCAACCGGCGGAAGTATGGAGCTTTCGTATCATGCACTTCTCACCAAAGGAATGCCAAAGCACGTTCATATTGCAACAATTATTGCAAGTGAACAAGCCATTGAATATTGCAAAGAGAAGTTTCCAAGTGAAAGAACCACTATTTGGGCTGCTGCAATAGATCCTGAATTGGACGATCATGCATATATTGTTCCGGGATTAGGCGATGCCGGGGATTTGGCGTATGGGTTGAAGGATTGAAAAAGAGGTGTGAGTTTTGGGGTATGGGGTTTGTGGTATGAGGTCAACTGGTGTAGGAATTACTAATACGTTTTGGGGATTGGGAACATTGGGATGCTGGAAATGGGACAAGATGAATTGTTTTTTCGGTTTTTCGTGATTTTGTTATTTTGATTCGTCAATGTGTCATTCCGAACGAAGTGAGAAATCTGTTGATACAATGAACTAACGGATGATTCTCCACGTTCAAAAAATCACAATAAACATGCACCTACCTTATTTATTGATGACCTTGGTCTTTTCTTAAATTCTAACTTCCCTATTCAAATTTAGAGGTCTGTTCCTTGAATAACATCTCCCTTATTCAAAAAAAAGGGTAGTTTCTTTGAATAACGTGTTTCTTATTCAAATAAATAGTGCTTTTCTTTGAATAGTGTTATCTTTGTTCAAAATTAAAACCTTATTTTTAAGACTAAAAATAAAATCTAACATGCGACCATAACTTGGTTGAATGTTGCTTATCTACAGGTATGCAATAAATATCATTTTAGATATCATTCCGTGTTCATCTGTCTAATCCGTGTCATCCGCGTTCTATCTCCTTTTACCGCCCCCCCGCCCCCTAGGGAGTTGGGTAGTACAATTAGAGTACTATTCTATAGGCACAAACACTTAAATTTTCAAGCTCCTCCTGAAGAAGAAACTTTAGTGAAATTATCAGGGGATTTATTAGCGGAATAAAAATACTTTTTGAAGCATCTCGCTTGCGCCGATTTATCTTTTATGTCGCGAAGCGAAATATTTTCTGTTAATTTCTATCATAATAAGCTGCTAAATCACAGTAAAGTACAACATTAAACAGATTTCTCACTGCGTTCGAAATGACATTATTTTTTGTAATTTGTAGAACTTTGGCTGGCGCAGGTCTCTGACTTGTGCCTTGTGAGTTAAAAGCACAACTCTAAAAATTTGCGCCAGCAATGAGCGTTTTCAGAGTAAAAACCAACTTTTAATTTTTCACTTTTCACTCTTAGTTTTTCATTCCCCGCACCTCGCACCTTGCGCCGCACTCCAAAACCCATACCACATAACTCACACCCCTTTTTCACTTCTTATTATAATACTTATTCAACTCCTCTTTTTCGCTGTTTTTCTTTCCTATCAATACTTTTTTAACGTACGATTTCATAAATCCCCAACCATATCCATATAATTGAATGGCAGAGGTAACAATGGAGAGGAGACCGATGGAAACTTTTTTATATTGTATGGAAGAAACTACAAAAATAAGTAAGAAATAGGCAACCAAAGGAACTGTTAGCCAAGGAATAAAGGGTGCTAAAAAAAGAATAATAACGCTTGCAATGGTAAAAAGAGCGGGCAAAGTATGTACCAATTTCATGGATGAAGGATGAAGCAAATACAAAGAAATGCGAGCCATGCCAAAAACATGAACTTGGCGATAGAATGAGCGTAAACTAACTCTTCTTTTGTGATACACAAAAGCATCTGAAATGAGTTGGCAAGTGTAACCTTTGCTTCTTATGCGCAGACTTAGATCGATATCTTCGCCAAACATATCTTTAAATCCGCCAACTGTTTGGTAAACTTCTTTCGAAAAACCCATATTGAAAGTTCGTGGAACGAACTTTTCCATCTTTGCTCCTTTGGAACCTCTAATACCTCCGGTTGTAAGAAATGAGGTCATAGAAAAGCTAATGGCTTTTTGCAAATCGCTGAAAGATTCATCTGCTTTATCCGGTCCACCATAACTATCCGTATAATTTTCGGCTAATCTATTTTTTATTTTCTCAAAATAAAAAGGAGGAATTACGCAATCGGAATCAAAGAATACAAAATATTCTCCTTCTGCTCTCTCCATTCCATAATTTCTCGTTTCGCTTCTCCCGCTATTTTCTTTAAAATAGTAACGTACATTTAATTCACCCTCATATTTTTGTGCAATCAAATCGCATTTAAGAGAGGATCCATCTTCAATAAGTAAAACTTCGAAATCGGAGTATGTTTGAAGTGTTAGGCTTTCCAATAATTCGTCTACTTCGTCAGGACGATTATATACGGGTATAATAATGGAAAAATAGGGCATATGATCTGTTATTTGTCCCGTTTTAATATTTCGTCGAAATATTCGATTGTTTTTTTCAATCCTTCTTCCAACTCAATTTTTGGACTCCAATCAAGTTTTTCTCTGGCAAGAGAAATATCAGGTTTACGTTGTTGTGGATCGTCTTTTGGTAGGGAGTTGAAAACCAATTTTGATTTCGAGTTGGTTAAACGGATAATAGTTTCCGCTAATTCAAGAATGGTAAATTCGTTTGGATTTCCAATGTTAACTGGACCGATGAAATCTTTTGATGTAGCCATCATTTTTATCATTCCATCCACTAAATCATCTACATATTGAAAGCTGCGCGATTGTTTTCCGTTTCCGTAAATGGTTATGTCCTTATTTTGCAAACATTGAACAATAAAATTTGATACAACACGTCCATCGTTTGGATGCATGTTTGGACCATACGTATTGAAAATACGAATAATTTTGATGTCGAGATTGGTTTGACGATGATAATCCATGAATAGGGTTTCGGCACATCGTTTTCCTTCATCGTAACAGGAGCGTTCACCAATTGGATTCACGTTTCCCCAATACGATTCAACTTGAGGATGTATTTCGGGGTCACCATAAACTTCGCTTGTCGATGCTTGAAGTATTTTTGCTCCGGTAGCTTTGGCTGTTTCCAGCATATTAATTGCTCCCATCACCGATGTTTTTAAGGTCTGAATTGGATTGTGCTGATAATGAATGGGTGAGGCCGGACAGGCTAAATTGTAAATCTCGTCAACCACGGCCATATAAGGATTCACAACATCGTGGCGAATCAGTTCAAAGAGAGGATTATCCAACAACGATAAAACATTCTCTTTGTTTCCTGTAAAATAATTGTCCAGACAGAGCACTTCATTATTTTGCTCCAACAGACGATTACACAAATGCGAACCAATAAATCCAGCTCCGCCGGTAACCAATATTCTTTTCTTCATAGCACAAGTTATCTTTAATGGGCAAAAATACTTATTTAAATGATTAACTCATAATGGAGAATAGGAGTTTAATGCAAATATGACGTAAATAATTGTAAAAATAATAGAATATTAGAGAAAAAGATTTATCTTTGTTTTTGTTTATGAAAATCTTTTGTTAAATGAGTTTGATTTGTTTCTTTTAGGGTTATACTTTGTAAATTGAGATAATAAAATGGTGAAATCAATTCTAATTCTTTTTTTATTCTCAATTCTCCTCTTTTCTTGCGAAAAGGACGATGAGAGATTAATGATATCGGGGGAGATAACCAATCTCGTGAACCCCTATTTTTTGGCATCATTTCGGGTGTCCGATTCTGTTGCTGTAGATACCATCCACGTAGATGAAAAGGGTAAGTTCTCCTATTTTCAGAACATAGACACAACTACTATGTTTACTTTTTATTTTAATGATTTTCATTCATCTACGGTTGTATTTACCGAAAAAGGAGTAAAGAAAATAAAACTTAAGGGAGATGCTATTTTACCCGATTTAATTGAAATAAAGGGTGGAGAAATAAATGATAATCTATCCGTTTTCAAAAAAGAAAACGAAGCGATTCTTAAGCAACGAAGTCTTTTATTGGCACAAACGAATGATGAAGCTGATAGTTCGATTAAAACGATAAATATTATTTCAGAAAAAGAACAACTTGCGCTCATGAATTCATTGAATCACGAATTAGCGCAAAAAGTGGAAGATTTTATCATAGAACATCCCGACAAAATATCGAGTGTTATCCTGATAAATGAGTTTTTCAAAAATAATGAAAATCCAAAAACCTTCGATAGAGTTTTGGGGTATCTCAAAGGTGATGCATTAAATTTCCCTTTGACATCTAAACTTCAAAAATACAATGAAAAACTGATGCTCTCTTCGGAAGGAGCAGATATGCCTTATTTTCAATTAACTGATGTTAATGATAAAACTGTCCGATCCAATGACTTTAGAGATAAGTATCTGTTGATTTCTTTCTTATCTTCCAATGGAGAGAAATCGAAAGAAAATCTGGAGATTTTAAAAGATGAATATCATCAATTGGATAAAAAAAATATCGAATTTCTCTCTATTTATATCGATTCTGATACCTTTCCAATTGTATATCATGAAATAGATTCAATACCCTGGAAGATAGTAACTGCAGATAAAAGCTGGGGATCCGATATTGTAGATGCTTACAACGTACATTATGTACCATTTAATATTTTAATTGATCCGAAAGGTAAAATTGTCTCCAGAGATATTCCAGTGGGTGACGTAAGAAATTTGATTAATTCAGAAAACGATAAATCTAATTTGTAAATTATTTTCTTCATGCTGGTTAAGATTTTTGCTGCTGCCGTTCAAGGAATTAGCGCTACGCTAATTACTATTGAAGTGAACTGTTCCAAAGGTATAAGATTTCTTTTAGTAGGGTTGCCCGATGCATCGGTAAAAGAGAGTCACGAACGAATGATTTCAGCTTTGCAATTCAATGGTTATAAATTTCCTCGCAAACAAGTTGTTATCAATATGTCGCCTGCCGACATTCGTAAAGAGGGTTCTGCTTATGATTTGCCTCTTGCCATTGGTGTTTTGGCCGCTTCTGAAGGTTTAAAAATAGACAAACTTACCGATTACATTATGATGGGAGAGCTTTCGCTTGACGGAACCATTCTTCCTGTAAAGGGCGTTTTGCCCATTGCTATTTTAGCAAAAGAGAGCGGGTTTAAAGGATTTATTCTGCCCGATGAAAATGCCAAAGAGGCAGCGGTGGTTGAAGATTTAGAAGTTCTTGGGGTAAAGAACATCAAAGAAGTAATTGAGTTTTTTAATGAAGAACGCGACCTCTCTCCTACTTATGTCGATATCAACAAAGAATTTTTGGATCATCAATCCACTTTTGAATTTGATTTTTCTGATGTGAAGGGGCAGGAAAATGTGAAACGCGCACTTGAAGTGGCCGCCGCAGGCGGGCATAATATTATTATGATTGGTCCACCGGGAGCCGGAAAATCGATGATGGCAAAGAGAATGCCCTCTATCTTGCCGCCATTTACTTTGGAGGAAGCATTGGAAACGACCAAGATTCATAGCGTTGCCGGACAAATTGGAACGAACACGGCATTGATGTCGCGTCGTCCGTTTCGTTCTCCGCATCATACCATTAGCGATGTAGCAATGGTTGGCGGTGGAACTTACCCTCAACCCGGCGAAATAAGTTTGGCTCACAATGGAGTATTGTTTTTAGATGAACTTCCGGAATTTAATAGGAGTGTATTGGAAGTAATGCGCCAACCTCTTGAAGATCGCAAAATTACCATTTCGCGTGCGAAATTCACGGTGGAATATCCGGCAAGCTTTATGTTGGTTTCTGCAATGAATCCTTGTCCTTGTGGCTATTACAATCATCCTGAGAGAAGTTGTGTATGTCCTCCCGGGGCGGTTCAAAAATACTTGAATAAAATATCCGGTCCACTATTAGATCGTATCGATATTCATATCGAAATTGTTCCCGTTCCTTTTGAAAAAATATCGGATCGTGCCCCTGCAGAACGAAGTTCAGAAATAAGCAAACGCGTTATTGCAGCCCGAAAAATTCAAGACGAGCGCTTCAAAAATATTGATGGAATCTACTCCAACGCACAAATGACATCTAAGTTATTGAATAAATTTGCACTGCCCGATGCAACCGGTTTACAACTCATGAAAACCGCCATGGAGCGTCTTAACTTATCTGCCCGTGCATACGACAGAATTCTTAAAGTATCGCGCACCATTGCCGACTTAGAAAACAGCGAGAAAGTACAACCCAGCCATTTAGCGGAAGCTATTAATTATCGGAATTTGGATAGGGAGACGTGGGCGAATCAGTAGATAGTTTTTCTCAAAGTTCAATGCATCTCAGAAATTTGGTCACTAAGCCCCGCTCGCGCCGATTTCCAAATCGGCCTGCCCCGTGAAATAAAACTAAATTTCACAGGGTTCAACATGTGGAATAATGCTTTGCATTAAATCTTTGATTTATTCAACGAGGTGAATGCTGCGAAGCAGAAAGAACTCGCTAATCATTGGCTGGCGCAGATCTCTGGTCTGTACTATGAGAATGTGACACACCGCGGAGAATAACGAAGAAAGTTTAAATCTATGATTTTCTTCCATGTGACAGGCGCATTGAAAATGCGTGAACGGAATCGTAGTTAATAGCTGAGACTCTTCTTCCGGGTCAATCTTTTTTTCATATCTTTGGTTATATTTATAAGAAGAGTATATTAGACAGATGGTTAATGAAAAACAAAGACATTTACGAAACTCTTTATTTAAAAATCGCTTTTGAAGACGATCACGATGCATTCAAAGAATTGTTTTTTGAATTCTATCCCTCTCTTTGTGTTTTTGCAGGACGATATATATCCTCTTCAGATGCGTGTGAGGATATTGTGCAAGAGGTCTTTTTTAATATTTGGAAAAACAGGAAAACCTTAAATATACACTCTTCGTTCCGTAATTTTTTGATTACAAGTGTTCGGAATAGTTGCACCGATTATCTCCGGAAACAATCTTCTCATAATAAATATTTAGAAAATCTTACTACTTTCTACTCTACGGAAATTCCTGACCAAGTTTATACCATAAAAGAATTGGAAGAGATGCTTCAAGCAGCATTGGAAAAATTGCCGGAAAACATTCAATTAGCATTCAATATGAGTCGTACAGAAAAAATGACTTACAACGAAATAGCTGCTGAAATGAATCTTTCCGTTAAAACTATCGAAAGTTATATGAGCCAAGCTTTAAAATTGCTTAGAGAAGAACTTAAAGATTATCTTCCAATTGCCCTTCTCTTTACTTACTTCATATAATAAAATTTATTTTTCCAAATATATCCATTTTAACATAGGGTATCTGCTTTCTCATCCGTCAAGCTAATATAAAAGGCATTTTAAACGCTTTTTGTATCCAATTAAAACAATATTTGTAATTGAAAACTAACGAAACATACCTATTATCCTATATAAGAGGCACACTCACGTCTTCTGAAATGAAAGAATGTGATCTTCTTATGGAATCTTCACCTGAATTTGCTACAAGAGTAAATCAGATAAGGAAGGCGTATCATCTATTAGATAATTTAGAAGCACAAAAGAATATTGAAGCGGAAGTTGCTTGGCAAAAATTAAGTCGTAAGATAAGATTTGACTCTACAAAAAAAATAATCTGGAATGTTACGCGTACTGCAGCAGCCATTTTATTACCGCTCTTTTTGTTGCAACAATATGTTATACAACCACTTTTAGATAATTCTCCTCAAGAAATTATTACGCTCCACTCAGCTCCCGGTATCGTAACAAATGTAGTTTTGCCCGATGGAAGTGAGGTGTGGCTCAATTCGCAAAGCGAAATAAGTTATCCACTAAAATTCACCGGTAAAGAGAGAACCGTGCAACTTATGGGAGAAGCCTATTTTAAAGTTGTATCGGATAAGAAAAATCGGTTCAATGTAATAACTCCTGAAAAAACGGTTGTGAGTGCATATGGAACGGAGTTTAATGTAAATGCTTATAAAGAAGACTTGCAGCATACAATTACTTTAGCCAAAGGTAATATCGATGTTTCGTTAGACAACTTCTCCGAGAAACAAACCTTGAAACCCGGACAAAAAGCAATTGTTGACCCACTGACTAAAACTTTGAATGTTTCGGTTGCCGATACGTATGTAGAAACTTCATGGAAAGATGGTAAAATGGTTTTCAGAAGAGAAAGCATACAGACCATAGCAGAAAAGCTTGCCCGAAAATTTGGTGTAATTATACAAGTCCAAGGTAATGTTTCAAGTGATTATCAGTTTACGGCAACTTTCACCGATGAATCGTTAGAAGATATCTTAGAGCTATTGAAACTTTCAAGTTCAATTGATTATTCGATAACATCACAAAAGAAACTTCCAAACGACACATTTTCGCAAAGAACAGTAATCCTAATATGCAAATAATTAAAACCCTAAAAAATGAAATGAAAACATAGATAAAAGCAGAAAAAAAGGAGAAAGGAATAAATCCCTTCTCCTCAAAAATCATATTGCTACAAGGAAAATCTCACCTGACCTCAAGCAATAAAGTTACTAAACCAGTTTTTTAATTTAATAACAATGTAAAAATATGAATAAATTCTTAAACATCAAAGAAGTACACACTCTTTGTACTTTGTTAAGTAAAATACCTCTTATTATGAGAATATCTCTAATTTTACTTTTTGTCTTTGCATTTCAAATAAATGCAGAACACGCGCGTTCTCAAAGCACAAAAATTTCTTTGGATATGAAAAACAGCTCCATCGAAAAAGTTTTGCAGACTATTGAAGAAAAATCAGATTACTACTTTTTATACAGTAATCGATTGATAAATGTTGACAGAATAGTTAGTTTAAAAGTTAAAAATGCGGCTATCTCTTCTGTTTTAGATCGTTTATTCACGTCGCACGATGTAGAATATGAAGTTAAGGGTTCTCAGATAATTCTTTCTCCAAAAGAAATATCTGAAATTACCAATGACCTCTTGGCTTCAAAACAGCAACAAGGGAAAACAATTACAGGTACTATTGTTGATGCACAAGGTGAAGCAATAATTGGGGCAAATATTATTGAGGCAGGCACGACCAATGGAACTGTTACCGATTTTGACGGCAATTTTAGATTGAATGTAAGTGATGATGCTGTTTTACGAATATCTTATATTGGATATTTGGAACAGGAAGTGGCTACTGAAGGTAGAAACACTATAGATGTTGTGTTGAGGGAAGATACTAAGACATTAGAAGAATTAATTGTTATAGGTTATGGCTCTATTAAGCGTAAAGATATAACTACAGCAGTATCTATTGTTTCTACTGAAAACTTAGATAACAGACCGTTGATGTCGGCTGGACAGGCCATACAAGGTAAGGCAGCAGGTGTCCAAGTGGTTCAGCCATCAGGAGAACCTGGAGGAGGACTTTCAATTCGTGTGAGAGGTGCAACATCAGTACAGGCATCAAACGAACCACTATATATAGTAGATGGTATGCCAACTGATAATATATCCTACATGAGTCCTAATGATATCGAAAGTATACAGATACTAAAAGATGCATCATCAGCAGCTATTTATGGTGCTCGTGCAGCAAATGGAGTTGTATTAATTACTACAAAGAGAGGAAGAATTGGCGAAGCCAAAGTTAAACTGAGTGCTTATAGTGGTATCTCAACGCTAGGTAAAAAAATAGATGCCTTAAATACTGATGAGTACAAGATATTGATGAAGGACCTAGCAAAGGTATCAAACACTGCTCCTAATATTCCAGATGATGAACATCGTTATGTGGACTGGACAGATGCTTTTTTCAAAACAGGTGTAAATCAAAATTATCAAGTATCAGTAGCTAGCGGTTCTGAAAAAGTGCAATATTATGTTGCTGGAGGATTTACCGATGAAAAAGGTATTGTAAACAAAGCTAAGTTTAATCGTTACAACTTCCGATCTAATATAGATAGTCAACATACAAGTTGGCTTAATATGTCGCTGAACTTTTCTTACTCTAAAACAAAAGGACAATGGGTGCGCTCTAATAGTAGCTCTATGCGCTCGGGTTCAATTTTGTCTGTTATTAACACTCCTCCATTTATGCAGGAGTGGAATCCTAATAATCCCGAGCATTATGATGAGATGGCATATGGATCTCGTATTCTAAATCCTCTAGCAGCCAATGCTGCAGACAATGTAACTTCAACTGATTATGTAAAAGGTTCTCTTGCTTTCACGATTGATCTTTATAAAGGACTTAAGCTTAAGTCCACATTTGGCCTAGATGTTTACAACGAACACTGGGGATACTATATGGATCCGTTTACAACAGCTGAAGGGCGTAATACAAGAGGGAAAGTTGAAGAGAGTTTCTCGAAAAATAGGGAGTGGTTAGTTGAAAATATATTTACCTATGATGCTTCATTTGATAAACACAACTTGTCGTTGATGGGTGGTGCCACTCAACAGCATGCACAGTACAACAGTCAATATATGGCTGGATTTGACTTAGCTACTTCCTATCCAAATATACGTTCTATAAGTGCAGCAAACCAGATAGATAAAGACGCTGCTAGTTCCTCTGCTTCAGCTTGGGCATTAGCATCATTTTTGGGACGTGTTTCTTATAACTACGATAGTAAATATCTGCTTACAGCAAACTTTCGATCTGATGGATCGTCTAAATTTGCACCAGGCAATCGTTGGGGATCTTTTCCTTCGATTTCAGCTGGATGGCGAATTTCTAGTGAAGAATTTATGAAGCCATTAAAAGAGGTTGTCGACGATATGAAAATTAGAGTAGGCTGGGGAATAAATGGTAATCAAGGAGGAATAGGTAACTATTCTTATTTGGGCAGAATGAGCAGAAGCCGTGTTGAGCCAACCACTGAAAACCAATATCCAGGAATGGCTATATATCCAAATAGTGCTCCTAATAAAGAACTGACATGGGAGAAGACAATGCAATGGAATGGTGGATTAGATTTTGTTTTGTTCAATTCTCGTCTTAACGTATCATTAGATGCTTACTATAAGTATACAAAAGACTTGTTATTAACTGTTAGTCTGCCAAGCTATGTGAATCTTCCTGGTGGTATCACCCGTAATGATGGAGAGATGATGAACAAGGGTATTGAGATGATGATTTCATCACAAAACTTGAAAGGTGAATTTAAATGGGACACAGACTTTAATATTTCATTCAACCGTAATGAATTAACTAAACTAGGACTTAATAAAGTCTATTATTATGGTGGAACATACGAAACTGGAGAATCTGCAGTAGTATTAAGAGAAGGTCTATCATTAGGAACTTTTTATGGTTATATATCGGAGGGTGTTGATCCCGAGACTGGAGATTTAATATATTCTGATTTAAATGATAATGGAATTACCGATCCAGGAGACCGTACAGAGATTGGATGCGCACAACCAGACTTCACATATGGAATGACTAATAATTTCTCTTATAAAGGATTTGGCTTGTCAATATTTTTACAAGGTAGTCAAGGTAATGATATTTTCAATGCTTCTAAGATAGATATGGAAAGCATGATTGATTTCAGAAATCAATCTAAGCAAGTATTGTACAGATGGCAACGACCTGGAATGATAACAGACATACCTCGAGTAGGTAATATTGAAAATATACATAATTCAACTCGCTTTGTTGAGGATGGTTCATACTTGCGTGTTAAGAATGTGACTTTTTCTTATAACCTAAACTCTAATTGGCTTAAAAAAACACATCTATCCAACTTGCAGGTTTATGTTACAGGTCAAAACTTATTAACCTTTACGAACTACAAAGGCTATGACCCTGAAGTAAATGCATATGGAGGAAATTCGGTTGTGCAAGGAGTTGATTACGGTACATATCCACAATCTAAAGCAGTGATTTTTGGTTTTAATGTTGAATTTTAAATCGAAGAAAAATGAAAAAAAATAATATATTAATAGTAGTGTTTTTATTCCTTTCAGTGGTATATCTGAGCTCTTGTAGTGATTTCTTGGATGAAAGACCTCAGTCAGATTTCACACAAGAAGGAAAAGGTCAAGAAGATCGCATTTCAAAATATAAAAGCTTGGGAGACGCAGAGTCAGAGTTATTAGGGGCTTACAATAGTTTTAAGAATGATATTTTCCAGATGGAAAACTTTTTATTTAACGATGTACAATCTGATAACTGTTATGTTGGTGGAGACGGAGCAAATGACGGAGCAGTAGATAATTTCACACTTTCTTCCATAAATACAAAAGTATCTCAAATATGGGGCCAGTACTTCTCTATGATTGGATCTTCAACTAATGTAATCGAGAATACAAAATTGATGGAAGCATCAGCAATAGACGATGTGGACAAAAAACGAATAATAGCAGAAGCCAAATTCATAAGAGCATGGTCACTTTTTGATATGGTTCGTTTTTTTGGTGACTTACCTATGGTGCTTCAACTTATACCTACCATAACTGCAGAAAACTTAGAAACTTGGTATCCTGTAATGTATCCCGAACGTTCACCTGAGGAAGAGGTGTACGCTCAGATAATTGAAGATTTGAATGAAGAAAACACAATTAAACACCTAACCAGTCAAAACAAAGGTGCATTTAAAGCTACAAAAGGAGCTGCATATGGATTATTGGCAAAGGTAGAAGCCACAAAAGGAGCAAAAAGCTCAAGGGACTATAATAAAGTTGTTAAATATTGTGACTTGGTCATAAATGAAGGCTATCAATTAGTTGAGAACTTTGATGACTTATGGAATCCCGATATTAAATTTACATCTGAAAGTCTATTTGAGGTTTACTATACCACGGAATCACCTAACTGGGCTTATTGGGTATTTCTAAAGGAAGATGATGGTTCAGTTACGTGGAGGAGGTATTGTACACCTACACACGAACTAATAGCAAAATTTGATAAAGAAAAAGATGTACGATATTCATCTAGCATAATATGGAAGGAAGCTCCATATGATGTTCACTACCCAGCAAGCAGGTATCCTTTTTCATATAAAATACGTGAAAAAAACTCTAACATTATCCTAATGCGTTTGGCTGACATTTTACTGCTAAAAGCAGAAGCTTTGGTGGAATTAGGTCAACCGAGTGAAGCGATTGATATTGTTAATAGAATTCGAGAACGTGCTGGATTTGACGCATCTTATTTGAGCAGAGATATGTCTCAAGACAATGCACGCTTAGCTGTTGAAAAAGAACGTCAACTGGAGCTGTATATGGAAGGTCAGAGATGGTATGACTTACTTCGTAATGATCGTATGCTTGATATTATGAGAAATCATAAGGATCAAGATGGCAAATTGTTATATCCAAACCTTCAGGAATACAGAAGAATATTGCCTATTCCTCAGAATGAAATGGATAAGAATACACGTTTAACTCAAAATGAAGGCTATTAATTTTACTTTAAAACAAAAAAAATGAAACTAAAATATATTATTGCAATAATTGCTAGCATATTGTTTCTCTTTACTGGTTGTCAAGATGAAGAAGGAAGAGTTGTATTCCCTTTTTCAAGTCCCAATATTTCGTCAGTATCATACTCTATAACAGATCAGGCAGTAGCAGCAGATTCGATATTTATTTCGCTTGAAATAAATGATCCAGAAACTCCTCTTTCAACACTAGAGGTTAAATTAACTAAAGGAGAAGATGAATTATATTCAAAATCTATTCGAACAAAAGGAAACTTTGCACAAATAAATAAACATGGTATTTATATACCATTCAGTGCAGGGTTTGAAGAAGAAGAAGCTACACTTTTGCTTACAGCAATAAATGTAGAAGGAAGTGAAACAAGCGAAACAAAATCTTTTATGGTTAAAAGACCTATTCTACCAGAGACAGTTTATTTGCATTACGATAATAAGGTATTGCCTATGAGTCAGAGTTCGAACAACCCTTATGACTATACTACTAAAAGTGGCGAATTCCCGGAAACATTCAGCGGAAAGATATCAACAGACAAATCGCTCGAAAATTCAAAGTTCATCTGGGGGCTATCAGAGAATGTAAATGAAGCAAATATAGGTAGTGTTACAAGTCCTGAATTTTCATTCGATTACACGGATTGGTCGATTAACAAAATCACATTTAACACATTTACGTTTAATCTAGGAATCGAAGGTACATCTAAGAATTTAGCTATAAATGACGTTACTCTTAAACCTAGTGGAGGTTATTTTTATGCCGTTGTATATTTTGAAGAAGGTCAAGAAGTAGAGGTAACTGGAATTGAGGATCTTGAAGGTGCTTACAACCGTGATTTCTTTGAATATAACGAAGACGCAGATAACCTTACTTTCTTGCGCGAAAGCGGGTCATGGGAAATTTATTACTCCACGAAGTTTAATTATATGTGGATGGCTCGTATGGATGATATTGCTCCAGAAGCTTTCTGGCTCATTGGACACGGATTTATAAGTGCTCCGGTATGGAATGATGAATATAACTATGATGGTTGGAGTTTGGATGACATTGCACGTATGGGCTATGTCCTTAAAACAGGTGAGAATAAATATCAATCAACAGTTTACTTGAACGACACCCATGAATGGGGAAGCTTTGAAGTTGAGATATACACTCAGAGAAAATGGGATTTAGAAACGTTAGAACTCAGTGATGAAAGAATTACTGGAGATAGAGAAGGATTTGCCTTATCCCAATCTAATGGATTTACGATAGCAGATGGCTTTGTTCCTGGTTACTTCAGACTTACATTTGATACCTCTGATGGATTAAGTAAAGGCAAGATGCATATTGAGCGTCTTGAAGATTAAAAGCTTGATGCTTGAAATAGATTTGTGTGAAGCTAAAGTACATGTTTTAATAAGTTAGCTCATCACACAATTACTTCAATTCAATTTAAGGAACAGGGTACATACAATCCCTGTCTCCTTACTTTAAAGTATGGATGTTTTTCAACTCTCTTAGAATGAGCTACGTGTCAGAATTAACAACAAAAACTTTTAGATGCTTATACATTCAAATTCTGCTGCCTAATAGCTTATATGTTTTGTTTGCGAATAAATTTACAGAATTATTAATTACTAATCGAAAATATTTATGAGAAAAATATATTTATTAATATTGCAAAGAAGATTATTACTTTTTCTGATAGGAGTTACAATTTCAACAGCTTTTTCTTGTTCTGACGACGAAAATCATGAGCCGAACAAGCAATTACCTGTATCACGAGTGTCTATTATTCCTTTGCCGGAATCAATTGTTCATGGACGATACAATATCCCTATACCCAAAGATGCTACTGTTAGTGAATCCATTAATGGAATAGGTGCTGAGCTTCTATCTGAAACATTAACAGAAATTGTAGGCAGCGCAGGTAGTGCTGATAATGAGAATGCATTTATTCGCATATACTCTGATAATTCTTTAAATGAGGAGGAATATCGTATCACAGTTAAGGATGATGGATGTAGTATTCACTACAAAACTCAGATTGGACTTTTATGGGGTATCCAAACTATTAGGCAGATACTTCTTCAAAACTCTGTTGCCGAAGGATCTAAAAGTATTCCATTACTGACAATATCTGATGCTCCAAAGAAAGCATGGAGAGGTTTCCATATTGATGTTGCTCGTCATATGCTCACATTGGATTATCTGAAAGAAGTGGTAGATATTCTTTCTTTCTATAAAATAAACAAATTGCAGATGCACCTTACAGATGATCAGGGATGGCGTATCGAAATAAAGAAATATCCTAAATTGACAACAGTTGGAGGATGGCGCGAATTTGATGAATACGACAAAAGATGTATAGAAAAATCCAAAACGGATGCAAGCTATACTATTGATTCTCGTTTTGTAAGAAATGGAAATGAATATGGCGGATATTATACACAAGAGGAATTGAAAGATTTTATTAACTATGCTACAGCTAGGGGTGTAGATGTTATTCCTGAGATAGATATGCCAGGGCATTTCTCAGCAGCCATTAGAACATTTCCTCATTTATCATGTACAGGTGAGGCTGGTTGGGGACATGAGTTTTCATATCCGGTATGTGCTGGAAAAACAGAAAACTATCAATTCTTCAAAGATATTATAAACGAGGTAGCTACTTTGTTCCCCAGTAACTATTTTCACGTTGGTGCTGATGAAGTTGAAAAAGATAACTGGAGAAAATGTCCCGATTGCCAAAAACTTATTCGCGATCAAGGTCTGCATGATACTGATGGTTTGCAGAATTACTTTATCAAAGAGATGGCCGATTATGCTAAAAATAGCAAGAACAAGAAAGTGATGGCATGGGATGATGCTTTTATAGCTAAAGACCCACAAGAGTTTCTGTATACTTATTGGAGAGACTGGAAAAGCGACCAACCCGCTAAAATTAGTCAACAAGGTTTTCCCATGGTCTTCATGGAATGGGGCAGGTTTTACTTTAGTGCAGATCCATCAGATCATTTACTGCAATCGCTTTACGAATTTGAATTTGAACCACAATTTAAGGGGATAGTAAAAGAAAAGGTTATTGGATTCCAGGCATGTGTATGGACTGAAATGATTCCAAATGAAACTAAGTTTGAGCACCACGTATTTCCTTCATTACAGGCATTTACAGAGCTGGCTTGGGGGAGCCAGCGTGAGTGGACAAGCTTTACTTCACGTTTACCTTGGCACTTAAGATGGTTAAAACAAATGGGTTATGAATCTAGAACCCCTGGATTCATACAGTAATTGCTGTGTAAGTATATTAATAAATAAATTGATAAATATAAAGATAGCATCATGAAATTAAATTTTTACAAAAACATAAAGAGAACAATCATATATACATTATTTTTGTCTTTTAGTTTATATGGACATTCAAATACTAAAACAACTGAAACCTCTGCTCCAGTTGTAGGTAATACTCATAGTATTATACCTTATCCAAAAGATGTAACGTACAGTAACTCTTCATTAGAGCTTAGTGGAAAAATAACAATCTTAGCAGATAAAAAGTTAGATAAGTCATCAAATATTATTGCTAAAGAGTTAGAATATTTTGGACTTAGTGTAGAAACACTTAGCTCTGCATTAAACTCTAACATTAAGTATGTAAGATATGAAAAACTGACCGAAAATGAATATATTATTGAGATAAACGACAAAGGAATCACACTTTTTTTTAGTCATGAAAAAGGAGCCTTTTATGGCAGTCAAACATTAAAGCAATATCTGTGGTCTGCCACCGTGGAAGGTGAAAAACTTCTTTTGCCGACAATACTTATTCATGATAAACCAGAGAATGATTATCGCGGATTTCATATAGATGTATCCAGACACTTTTTTCCAAAAGAGTTTGTCTTTAAAATCATTGACCAGATGGCTTTATACAAGCTGAACAAATTGCAAATGCATCTCACAGATGATCAAGGATGGCGAATAGTATCAGACAAATATCCTCTGTTGACTGAAGTTGGAGGTTATAGGGAGTTCAATGAACATGATAAATGGGCTATAGAGAGAGCAAAAACTGACCCTGACTATAATTTCAATCCTGCTTATGTAAGTGGAGGACAATACGGAGGTTTTTACACCAAAGAAGATATTATAGATATTATATCCTATGCAGGTGAAAACTATATCGAAGTGATACCTGAAATTGATATGCCAGGACACATGTCTGCTGCAATAAGAGCATACTCCTGGATTTCTTGTGACGGAGAATTAGATTGGGGTGCAGAATTCTCTAAACCGATGTGTGTTCCCAAAGAAAAAGTAATGACTTTTGCTAAAGAAATATGGAACGAGGTAAGTTTGCTGTTTCCTTCTAATCGTGTTCATATTGGTGCTGATGAAGTAGATAAATCTTTTTGGGAAAATGAGGTGATTTGCCAAGAGTTTATGAAAGCAAATGGATGGACACACGTAAATGAGATTCAGAATTATTTTGTAACAGAAATAACCAATCATCTTGAAGCTAAAGGAAAGCTTGTAACTGCTTGGGATGATATTATGGTAAGCAATGAGGATTTAATTAAAAATAACGTTCCAGCATCAATAGACATTATGTTTTGGAGAGATTACAAACCAGAAGGAGCTAGATATGCTGCAGAAAATGGTAATAATATAATACTTACCCCATGGACTTGGTTTTATTTAAGTTCAAGAAACTCGGATGAAAACTTTATAGCAATGTATAATTTTAATGAACAAGAAAAACTTGACTCTTCCGTAATAGAAAAGAAGATTGGATATCAGGCATGTGTATGGACAGAGCATATTCCTTCTGAGGCAGTTTTTGAAAACTTTGTATTTCCAAGGTTTCAAGGATTCTCTGAGGTTGTATGGACTAGCAAACGAGATTTCAATTCTTTTAAAGAAAGATTGAAACTTCATTTAAACTATATGGATAGAGAAGATATAAATTATAAGAAACCGGGTTTTATGGAAGCCGTTAATACACCATAAGACTAGAATGATAAATAATATGAAGCATATTTTTAAACTGCAATTTTTAAGATTTTACCTTCTCCTTTTTTTGGTTCTAAAACACACGCTAAGTTGTAGTAGCAGTGATAATAATATAGATGGTTCTCCTAATCCTTCAATGCCTCCTAGTGGTGAAATCGTTGCTAGTTTTTGGGTAACGAATCTTGATCAATCTTTACTCCTACAGAAACAAAACACTCTAAGTATTGATCCAAAGGCTCATTTTGATGAAACTATAACTCTTGATTAATCAAAGAACTTCCAAGAAATGGATGGTTTCGGATTTGCACTTACTGAAGGAAGTGCTATGCTAATAAGTAGAATGAGCAGGACTGAACGGAATAATTTACTTCAGGAGCTTTTTGGACAAAAGGAGGACCAACTTGGTATCAGTTATCTTAAAATAGCTATTGGAGCATCAGATATGGTGGAGAAATAGATGCTTTAACGGAAGTACACAATGCTTTTCCAAATAAAGATATCTACTTTACAGAACAATGGACAGGCTACCCTTCTTACTTTGATCGAGATATGTCGTGGCACATGAAGAATGTAGTAGTTGGAGCTACACAGAACTGGGCAAAAAATGTAATTCTTTGGAACTTAGCTTCAGATAAAAATCAAGAGCCTCATACTGATAGGGGAGGATGTTACAACTGTTTGGGTGCGGTTACAATTAGTGGCAATTCCGTAGAAAGAAATGTAAGCTATTATATTATAGGACACATTTCAACGTTTGTTAAGCCTATAGCAAAACGTATAGCATCGACTAAATCGTTGACCAATGTGAATACAGCCTTTCTTAATCTATCTGGTGAACAAGTAATTATAATTCAAAACACTTCAGCTTCTCAAAGAAGATTTAGAATTAAATCAGGTGAAAAAGAGATGGTTATTCCATTATTAGCTGGATCTGTTGCAACTGTGGTTATCAATAAATAAACTGCTTATTTATTATACATTACTTAAATTCTGCTAAATGCAGGAAGTTCACTTACACATCTTTCAGCACTCCATTTCCACATTGACAATAGAGAGTATAACTATTTTGATTAACTGTACTTAATAAACATATCCAATTAAAGTGCTAATGCGTTGTATATTTATAACTTTATTTTACTCTATCTCAGAAAGTGAAATTATTAAATCGCAAATTTAATGAACCAAACTGCAAAATTATTGACGAAATCTAAGCAGCGATTCTTATCCTTAGATGTTTTACGTGGGATTGCTATCGCATCAATGATTCTAGTAAATACTCCCGGAGATTGGGGTATAAGATATGGACCTCTAAAACATGCTGTTTGGCATGGCTTTACGATAACTGATTTAATTTTCCCTGCCTTTTTATTTGTTGTTGGTAATGCAATGAGTTTTAGCATGAAAAAATTTAGTTTTTTATCTGAAAAAGAGTTTTTTAAAAAATCCTTTTCTCGATTTTTTAAAATATTCATTATAGGATTGTTGCTACACTCCTTTCCATTACTGCTTCGTAAAGGAGGAGAACTGGCATTGAATGATATGCTAAATGTAGGTTTAACTGGTGTTTTGCAACGTATTTCAATTACTTATCTTATAAGTGCATTTATCATACGTTATTTTGAATTGAGGAGTGTCGTTTTTATAACAGCTTTTGTTCTTTTAGGATATTGGGGAGTTATGTGGTTCTTTGGTGATCCTAATCTTCAATATACTCCTGAAGGAAATGCAATATTAAAGTTGGATGCAATAGTTTTCCAATTTAAGACACATACAGGATCGAGAGTTCGTTTTGATTCTGAAGGATTACTGAGCAATCTTCCAGCTATGGTCAATGTCCTTTTTGGGTATTTAACAGGTAGGTTTGTTCAAAAGTCGGGGAATTCAATAACTACTGTATGGAAATTGGCTGTAGCTGGTTTGATATTTATAATTGCAGGACAGATATGGGGAATATGGTTTCCTATAAATAAAGCTCTATGGACTAGCAGCTATGTTCTTTATACAACTGGATTGATATTGATATTACTATCATTTCTTATTTGGATTTTAGAGATAATGAAATTAAAGAAATGGAGTTATCCATTTGAGACTTTTGGGAAAAATCCGCTCTTTATTTATATTGTAAGTGATGCTCTGCAAACTCTTTTATATGCTATCCCTGTGAAAGATACTGAATTGCAATATGTAATCTATAACAGTCTCTTTTCTAGTTGGCTAAACCCATATAATGCTTCATTGTTTTTCGCAATTTGTTATGTGGCTTTAATGTGGTTGATAAGTTATTGGTTAGATAAAAGGAAAATTTACATCAAAGTTTAATGTTAGTGAATCTCTTTGCTACATATGAAGGCAAAGCAGAATATACATATCTGCTTAGAATAAGTATGGTACATTTGACTGAGAATGACCTGAAAACAGAAATTCCTGAAGAAATGACGCGTGATGAACAACGTGCCTGGGTATATCAAATCTATATAAAAGACTATTTGAAATGCATTGCAGGAATTGATGAAAATGTAGGTAGATTGTTACAATATCTAGATGACAATGATCTTACGGACAATACAAAAATAATTTATACCGGAGATCCGGGATTTTTCCGTGGAGAGCATAGTTGGTTTGATAAACGATTGATGCACGAAGAGAGTCTCCGTATGCCTTATCAGATGAGATATCCAAATGAAATTAAACCGGGAACTGTAAACGATGATATTGTGATGAACATTGATTTCGCTCCTCTTTTTCTGGATTATGCAGGATTGGAAACCCAAGCTTATATGCAGAGTGAATGTTTCAGAAGAAATATCACTGGAGAAAATGAGGGAAGAGAATCGATGTACTATAGATATTGGATGAATGCAGACGGTAGTCACAATGTTCCGGCACATTATGGAATTCGTACAGAGAGATATTAAACTGATATTCTTATATGACAAATCATTGGGAATGGCTGGCACAAAAGAGATGGTTCTGACACCTTAGTGGGAATTGTATGATTTGAAGGAAGATCCCATGGGAATGAGAAATATCTATAACAATGCTGGAAATGGAGAGCTTATCAAAAAGTTGAAAACGCAATTAGTAGAGTTGAAAAAACAGTATGGTGATGAAGACGATAATTTTCCTGAAATGAAAGAGGTTGTCGATAAATACTATTAGTAAAAAAATATTTAATATCTTTCAAAACAAAATTTAAAATTAATTCTTTATCTTTAGTATAATCTTAAGACTTTAAAAATAGATAATTATGAGATTTCACAAGTTTTTCGTTTTTCTACTGTTGTTCAATTAGAGCACCTCTTATGCATCAACAGCCGATAATCGTGTTAATGAATCCAATCCGGATTCTGTTATCAAGATATTGGCCATCGGTAATAGTTTTTCGTAAGATGCTATAGAGACTTATCTTTTTGAACTTGCAGATGTAGCTTGTAAAAAAGTAATCATTGGTAATCTTTATATTGAGGGTGCATCGTTAAATTTGCATTGGAACAATGCAAAAGATGATAAGTCGGCATATCACTATCGGAAAATTGACGTCACCGGCAATAAAACCGATACTCCTGAAACATCTATAGCCGATGCACTTGCAGATGAAGATTGGGATTACATAAGCTTTCAACAAGGGAGTTCTAACTCTGGATTATTTCATACGTATGTGAATCCCCTGCCTCTGCTGGTGGATTATGTGAAACAAAGAGCAACTAATCCGGATGTAAAATATGTATTGCATCAGACCTGGGCTTATGCAAAGGATTCTGATCACAAAAGATTTATCAATTACAATCATGATCAATTGAAAATGTATAACGCAATTGTAGATGCCCTTTGGCGTGCCAGATATCTTGCACCCATTGATATGATTATACCTGCCGGAACTGCCATACAGAATGGAAGGACTAGTTTTGTAGGCGATAATTTTTGCAGAGACGGTTATCA
>JAQVGF010000156.1 GCA_028696875.1 Dysgonamonadaceae bacterium | reverse complement strand
TGGCGTGGATGTCCTTCGGATACGAATCGCAAGTGCCACCCATCTATTTGCTCATGTTTTATAATGCATTGGCAAACAAGGGTAAAATGCTGAAACCATTTATTGCAAAAGAGTTTTATAAAAGTGGGAAAATGGTTAAAGAGATTAAAGCCGAGGTTGTGAATCCATCTATTGCATCACAAGAATCTATCGATATGGTTCACGAGATGTTGATGGGCGTTATTGAACGAGGAACGGCAAAAGTAGTTAAATCTGAATATTTTCCTATTGCCGGCAAAACCGGTACAGCACAAATCGCCTCCGGCGGTGGATATAGTGGACACTTTGTTTCATTTTGTGGATATTTCCCGGCCGATGATCCAAAGTACACCTGTTTTGTAGGTATTCGCAAACCAAAAGGAATTCCTTCGGGTGGTGGAATGGCTGGAATGGTTTTCAAAAATATTGCCGAACAAACGTTTGTAAGAAACACACATCTCCTTGCAGAAGATTGTAAGATAGATTCAACGTTGTCTAAAATGCCTGCAATAAAAAATGGACTGTGGGCAAAAAACAAAGTTGTTCTAAAAGAATTGGGTTACGCCCCGACACTGCCCGACAAAACCATTGAATGGGTAGAGGTGAAAAACGACAGCAACACCTACACACCGCAAGCTCTTAAATTGATAGACAACTTAGTACCCAATGTTCACGGTATGGGCGCACGCGATGCGTTATATTTATTAGAGAAATCGGGCTTGCGAGTAAACATTACAGGTTCGGGCAAGGTGGTTTCACAATCGTTTATGCCCGGTCGTAAAATAGTAAAAGGAACAACCATTGGTTTGGTTTTAAGATAAAAAAGAGACAGACAAGAAAATGAAATTAAATCAGCTTCTTCGAAACACAAAAATAATCTCCGTACACGGAGATAGAAATATCGATGTAAAAAATATTTGTTCGGATTCACGAAAAGTGAACCCGGGCTTTTTGTTTGTAGCGGTAGCAGGAATATGCACCGATGGTCACGATTATATTCCCAAAGCCATTGAACAAGGTGCCACTGTCGTGGTGTACGACAAACCCATGATAGAAGAATACTTCTCACGCGTTACTTACATTCAAGTGGAAAATAGCGCTAAGGCGCTTGCTGAAATTGCCGCTGCTTGGTATGATAATCCTTCGGAGAAACTGAAGCTGGTAGGCATTACGGGCACTAACGGGAAAACCACCATTGCCACGCTCCTTTATGATACGGTGCGCAAATTGGGTCATTCGGCCGGATTGTTATCCACTGTTTGCAACTATGTAAACGATGAGGCTTATCCAACTTCCCTCACCACCTTAGATGCAATTTCGTTGAACCAATTAATGAGCAAAATGGTAGATGCCGGATGCGAATACGCATTTATGGAAGTAAGCTCACACGCCATTCATCAACACAGAACGCATTTCTTAAGATTTGTAGGAGGAGTTTACACCAACTTGAGTCAGGATCATTTAGATTATCACAAGAACATGCTTGAGTATCTTAATGTAAAAAAACAATTTTTCGATAACTTACCGGCTAACGCATTTGCTCTCACAAACAGCGATGATAAAAATGGAATGGTTATGTTGCAAAACACCAAAGCATCAAAACACACCTATTCCGTAAAGAAACTGGCAGATTATAAAGCTCGCATATTCGAAAAACATTTCGATGGGACAGATATTGAGATCAATGGTCGGGAATTAACTGTTCAATTCGTAGGTGTATTCAATGTATATAATCTTTTAGCCGTTTACGGAACAGCTGTTCTTTTAGGACTGCCGACAGATGATCTTCTTGTTACTTTAAGTTCATTGAAATCGGTTGCCGGAAGGTTTCAAACCATTCGTTCGCCACACGATGTAACAGCAATTGTGGATTATGCACACACCCCCGATGCTCTTGTAAATGTGTTGAATGCCATTCACGAAGTGTTGGGCAATAAAGGAGAAATAATCACAGTAGTAGGTAGTGGCGGAAATCGGGACAAAACTAAGCGCCCCATAATGGCGCGCGAATCGGTAGAACGCAGCAATAAAGTTATTCTTACTACGGACAATCCCCGATTTGAAGAACCTCAGGAGATTTTGAACGATATGCTTACAGGTCTTACTACAAAACAGAAACAGCAGACATTGAATATTTTAGATAGACGTGAAGCCATTAAAACAGCATGTAATTTGGCAAAACCGGGCGATGTGATACTAATTGCCGGCAAGGGGCACGAAAACTATCAAGACATTAAAGGTGTGAAATATCATTTTGATGACAAAGAAGTGGTGGAAGAGTGCTTTTTGATTTAAAGAAATAAAATAAAAATATAACTACAAAGATATGCTCTACTATCTTTTTCAATATTTAGATAAACTCGATTTTCCCGGTGCGGGAATGGTGCAATACGTATCGTTTCGTTCGGCAATGGCACTTGTCTTCTCACTATTTATTTCCACCATCATTGGCAGACGAATTATAGAGAAACTACAAATAAAACAAATAGGAGAATCGATTCGAAACCTCGACTTAGAGGGACAATATAGCAAACGCGGAACTCCCACCATGGGAGGTATTATCATCATCATTGCCATATTAGTTCCTATTTTGTTCTTTGGCAGACTCGATAATGTCTACATCATACTCATGATTGTAAGTACTATCTGGTTGGGTGCATTAGGTTTTACAGATGATTACATAAAAATATTTCGCAAAGACAAAGATGGCTTAAAAGGAAAATTCAAAATAATAGCGCAGCTTGGTCTGGGATTGATTGTGGGGATGACCATGTATATGAGCGATGACATTGTGGTGCGCGAAAATATTGAAACCAGGGTAGGAGATACCATCGAAAATGTGAGTTATGCAAAACACGATGTCAAAACTACCCAAACCACCATTCCGTTTGTGAAAAACAATAATTTCGATTACAAAAAATTGGTCTCATTCATGGGCGACTATGCCGACGAAGCCGTATGGATAGCCATTGTTATTGTAATTGTAGTAATAGTAACAGCTGTATCCAACAGTGCCAATCTCACTGATGGACTCGATGGATTGGCTGCGGGCAGCTCCTCCATTATTGGAGTCACGCTTGGTATATTGGCGTATGTTTCGGGACACGTAGAGTTTGCCTCGTACCTCAACATCATGTTTATTCCGGGAAGTCAGGAGCTGATGGTTTTTGCTGCCGCATTTGTTGGCGCCACCGTTGGATTTTTGTGGTACAACTCTTATCCGGCTCAAGTGTTTATGGGCGATACAGGTAGTTTGACGATTGGCGGCATAATTGGTGTTTTTGCAGTACTCATACACAAAGAATTGTTGCTGCCCATTTTATGCGGTGTATTCTTCGTAGAAAGTCTGTCAGTAATTATTCAGGTTACCTATTTCAAAATTACTAAAAGGAAGTATGGAGTTGGCAAGCGTGTATTCAAGATGACGCCGCTTCACCATCACTTTCAAAAGCCGGGTAACGGAACCATTGATGCCATTATTCAAAAACCATTCGTACCAATTCCCGAATCGAAAATTGTCGTGCGTTTTTGGCTAATAGGAATTATTTTAGCCGCTTTGGCTTTAGCAACCCTAAAAATGAGATAATAGAGATATGATAAATCAATCGACACATAAAAAAATTGTCATCTTAGGCGGAGGCTTAAGTGGTGTTGGCGCAGCAATTCTTGCGAAAGCAAAAGGATTTGATGTTTTTTTGTCAGATAAAGGAAAACTCTCTGACGAATCACTAATATTGTTGCAAAAACACACTATCGATTTCGAGGAAGGACAGCATACATTAGAGAAAATATTGCAAGCAGATGAGGCGATTATCAGTCCCGGCATCCCCTATACTGCTACCGTTGTTGTGGAACTGCTGAAGAAAGAGATTCCAATTATTTCTGAAATAGAATTTGCTGCTCGATATACAACAGCTAAAACCATTTGCATAACCGGTAGTAATGGAAAAACCACAACCAGTTCATTGCTTTATCATATTCTGAAATCGGCAGGATTAAATGTAGGACTTGCCGGTAATGTGGGTACAAGTTTTGCCAAACAAGTGGCTGAAGAATCTCACGATTATTACATATTGGAACTAAGCAGTTTCCAACTGGAATCGATGAAAGAGTTTAAAGCAGATATCGCGGTGTTGCTCAATATCACACCCGATCATTTGGATCGCTACAACCACAACATGCAAAATTATGTGGATGCAAAAATGCGAATCGTCAACAATCAAACCGAAGAAGATGTCTTTATCTATTGGGCTAACGATCCGGTGATAAAATCCGAAATTGAAAAAATAAAACCATACTTCCAATTAATTCCTTTTGCCGAAGCAAAAGCGGAAGGAATACAAGCATACAAAGAAGATGCACACATATATATTCATGTTAATAACAATACATTTAGAATGAAACAAGACCAATTGGCTCTTCAGGGCACTCATAATTTATACAACTCATTGGCAGCAGGATTGGTGTCAAAATTGCTTGATATAAGCGATGACACTTTACGCCAATCACTCACCGATTTCAAAGGTGTGCCTCATCGCTTAGAAAAAGTGGCAACTGTGCGAGGAGTTATGTATATAAATGATTCTAAGGCAACCAACGTCAATTCGTGTTGGTATGCGTTGCAAAGCATGAAATCGAATGTTGTACTTATTTTGGGTGGAACCGATAAAGGAAACGACTATTCAGAAATAGAGGAATTGGTAAAGAAAAAAGTGCGTGCACTCATTTTTTTGGGTGCCGATAACACTGCATTGCACAACTTTTTCGATGGCAAGATTCCTCTGATAATGGATGCCAACTCTATGAAAACTGCAGTAGATTTGGCTTACGATGTTGCTCAAAAAGGAGATGTGGTTTTGCTTTCTCCCTGTTGCGCCAGTTTTGATTTGTTTAAAAATTTTGAAGATAGGGGAGATCAGTTTAAGGAGTGTGTTCGTAGGCTTTAGTGGGGAGTGGGGTAAATTAAGAATTAAGAATTAAGAATTAAAAGTTGACCCTTCGACCACGCTCAGGGTGCAAAGTTGAAAATGTAACCGCTCGCGCCGATTTACAATCGGTGTGTTGCGAAGCAAAAAAAATATTTCGATTCACTAATATGAATCTAAGATATAAACGTGAAAAAAGCATGAATCCCGCTCGCGCGGTTTTGTAAACCGTGTGTTGCGAAGCAAA
>JAQVGF010000018.1 GCA_028696875.1 Dysgonamonadaceae bacterium | reverse complement strand
GAACGAAAATTGCAAAATCTTTTTGTAATTGAAGGCGCAAGAGAATTATCGCTGGCTATTGCCGGCGATTATTTTATTGAGGAGGTGTATGTTTGTCGCGAATTGTTTACTGAAAGTAGATATCCGGAAGCGATAGCAGATATACCCGTGGAAAGAATTTTTGATATCACTCCTTTGGTGTTTGCTAAATTGTCGTATCGCACTTCGTCGGATGGTATTATTGCATTGGCTCATCCAAAATCACATAATCTTGCCGATATTCAATTGTCGGACAATCCTTTTGTTATTGTTCTGGAATCTGTGGAAAAACCCGGCAATTTGGGTGCTATTCTTCGCACCGCAGATGCAGCAGCTGTGGATGCCGTAATTGTGTGCGATCCACAAACTGATGTCTATAACCCAAATGTAATTCGTTCGGGTGTGGGGGCATTGTTTATCGTGCAAACAGCAGTTTGCACTTCAGAAGAAGCCATGATATGGCTGCAAGATAATTCGATTACTTCTTTTGCGGCAGAATTGCAGGCAGCAGAAATGTACCAAAATGTTGATTTTACGCAACCCTCGGCAATTATTATGGGTACAGAAGCCGAAGGCTTAACCCTGGAGTGGCTTAGTTTTGCTATGCATCGTATAAAAATACCGATGCGTGGGAAGATTGATTCGCTGAATGTATCAGTTTCTACGGCGGTGTTGACGTTTGAGGCGATGAGGCAGAGGATGAAGAGTTGAGAGTTAAATTTATTCTCTAAAAATATGAGCTACCTGACAATCTGTTAAAAATAAACCGACATCCCATAAAAGATTCCCGAAGAATAAGGCGAATTTACATCTTGCACCAAATCGTAATAGAGCATTGCATGTGCGGGTCCTAATCGGAGTCCGGCACCAACTACAAACGAAGGCACCAACACATTTGCTTTGTCAAGCTCTCCTGAAAGGTCGCCTTTGTAATTAGACCAAACATAATTGAGCTCAGGTTGTACTGAGACAACTAACATACGCGACGGGTAAAAATAACCAAACAGATTTGCACCCAAAGAGTTGTTGTAAAGGCTTACTCGTTCTTGCTGATGATATATTCGATTTTTGCTGTAATAGTAACTAACGCCTGCTCCTGCCATTAAATATCTATTAAATTGATATCCAACTTGCGGAGCAAGACGAAACAAGGAGTAATTATCACTAAAATGCATTCCGAGATTCAGACCGTAGCGAAGATTTTTTGCATCGAAACCGGAACCAGGCATTGGTTTGGACTGTTGGCTTTGTACATCTTGTTGATTTTGTACAGTTGTAGTTTGCTTGTTTTGATAACGATGAATGTTGCGTGCATCATCCGGTGTCACAAAAATGGTATCGTATCGGAAAGGTTCTTGAGAAAAAGCGAATAAGGTTATCGATAAAAATATGCCTAAAAGTATTTGCTTCATAATGTTGTTAAATTGATTGAAACAAAAATAGCAATAAATTTATTGATAACGATCATACCGGCAGGTCTTTCACAGATTTCGACTAAATAACTTTGAGATTATCGGATAGTGTGATCTGAAACCGTACTGTTCATATAATTGCTTTATCTTATTATGAACAATGCGAGCGGAAGCCGCAATGTGCAGTATTCTGATAATTGGGGTAAACAGCAATGTGTAGAAACAAAATAAAGGAACCGGGTTGAATTCGATTCCTTTATCTGTTTTTAGTGTAATCTTATTTCTTTTTTATTCGGAAGGTTGTTCTTGTTGTGGTGCTTCCGGAATGGGTTGAGTTGGCATCGGCAAACCCGGGTTCATATCAGGTGCTGTTGAGGGACTCAAAGGAGCCGGTTGTTCCACTTCAACTTGCGATTGAGGAAGAGTGCTACGGCGTACAGTAAACTTTGCAGTCAAAATACTGAGCGCAATTATAGTGATAGCCAATCCCCAAGTTGCTTTTTCCAAAAAGTCCGTTGTTTTTCTAACTCCCATAATTTGGTTGGATGAAGAGAAGCCGGCTGCCAATCCACCACCCTTAGAGTTTTGTACCAAAACTATAAGAATCATACAAATAGCTGCAATTAGAATAAGAATCGTAATAAAGATATACATTTTATTTTTATTTTTTATTTTTGTCGTTGATAATCAAATACTCCAGAAAGCGTATTTGATCTGCAAAGTAAATACTTTTTTCCGGAAAATTCAAACTTAATCTTTTAATAATTGTAAGTGCCTGTTCATATTTCTTTTGCTTTATGTAAACCTGGGCAAGCGTTTCAGTCAAAAAAGTATCGTCATCTAATAGATTATCAACCTCTTGAGATGATTTCTCTTTATTGTTTTCCGGGCTTTTACTGGTTGAAAATAAAGTTTCGTCCGACGATGATTTTTCTAAAAACCGATCAACTAACTCCTGATGTTTCATCGGTTTACTCTCTTCCGTCTCATCCGGTGAATCGCGTTGCGATTCTGTAAGCTCTAAATAAGCCAAATAATCGGTTGATATGATTGAGTCTTCTTCCAAACTATGAGTTTCCGCAATCTTGTCTTCTTCATCTTCTTTTTCATCAATTGATTCCAAAAAAGAGCGCAGCAATAGTTCGGTACGATCTTGATTTGAATAATCTTCCGATTTCTCTTTTTCAAAAAAACGTGCAAATTGCTCGTCGTTTAAATAGTAGAAGAGTTTTTTACGATCGGCACACTCGATTGCAATTTTCTTTAATTCAGAAATAAAAGCAGCATCTTCCTGTTCTTTTAGATTTTTCAACAACAACAGCTTCGCTGACTGAAAATAAGGATATCGTTGCGTTAATTGCTTCAGTTGAAGCAAGCTATTCTCATTTAACTCTTTTGTCTCCTTCAGGTATGCGTAAAAATCCTCTTTTTTCAAAATTAATTCATCCAATTACCAGTTAGACATCGTTACATTGAAAATTTGATCCACAATTTCTTTAACCAGTTCAGCTATCAACTGATCCTGAACATCGGTCAGCATGCGATCTGCCGGAAAGTTTCGATAAGCCGATACTCGTTCTTCCCTATCTTGTCCTTCCACTTTGTTGTTCCTAAAACGCATACGTACTGTTAATGTCAATCTTGTTTCAGAAGCAAACGAATCTTCTTGCACGGCAAGGGGAGTTAGCTCGTAGCCAACAATCTCTCCTTCCATCTCCAAGTCGGCGTTTTGGCGCACAAATTGCAAACGCGTGTTACGCGTAAACAGATCTTTCAGCTCTTCATTGAAACGTTGTTCCAACGGAGGATAGACAAGTGGCGCCTGATTTGGGAACTCGGCAATCATGATTGTTTTTGTTACGTCGTAATCTATTGAAGCTCCATTGAATCTATAAGACATGGAGCAAGCGCTCAATAAGCCAACTAAAGCTACGAAAAGCAAAGTTTTTTTCATAAATTCTCCAGTTTATATTCTTTGATCTTTCGATACAATGTTCGTTCTGATATGTTAAGATCGATGGCTGCTTGTTTCCGCTTTCCGTCGTGACGTTCCAAGGCTTTTATAATCATTTCGCGTTCCATCTCTTGTAGCGACATTATTTCTTCAACATATTCTGCTGCTTCTTGCACATCTTCTTTTTCCTTTTCTTCGTGAGTAGGAAAAGGTGTTTTCAAAAACTTTTCGTTGTAGGCAACGGGAAGTCGAAAAGATTTATGGTCAGATAAAGATTCTTCCATCAAAGCTTCAGCTTTAACCGCAGTTCTCTTGTCTACTCCATCAGTTAAAATATCTTTAACCACTTGCTTCAAATCATTCAGGTCTTTTTTCATATCGAACAATACCTGATATAGAATTTCTCTTTCGTTAGCAAAAGTTTTTCCTTCCGATTCGTGTATGTGTGATGCCAGCACGGGCAGCATGCCAACTTCTTGCTCAGGCAGATAACGTTTCATTAACTCGGGAGTTATTATTCGTTCTTGCTCAATCACCGATATTTGCTCGGTAATATTCTTTAGCTGACGGATGTTCCCGGGCCAACGGTAAGATTTCAACATCTCTTTTGCCTCTTCGGTAAGAGTAATGGGAGGCATCATATATTGTTCAGCGCAATCGCCGGCAAACTTTCGAAAAAGTAATAGAATATCTTCTTTTCTGTCGCGCAAAGGGGGGATACGAATTGGAACGGAATTCAGACGATAATACAAATCTTCGCGAAACTTCCCTTTCTCAACGGCTTGTATCATGTTCATATTGGTAGCAGCAACTACTCTCACATTGCTTTTTTCCACTTTCGAAGAACCTACTTTTATAAATTCACCCGTTTCCAGCACACGCAACAAACGCGCCTGAGTGGACAAAGGCAATTCTGCTACTTCATCTAAGAACAAAGTGCCATTGTCGGACGATTCGAAATAACCTTTCCTACTGGCTGTTGCACCGGTAAAAGATCCTTTTTCATGACCAAAAAGTTCAGAGTCAATAGTTCCTTCGGGTATCGATCCGCAATTGACTGCAAAATAGGGTCCGTGCTTTCTTCTGCTATATAAATGAATAATTTTGGGAAAGTTCTCTTTACCCACTCCGCTTTCGCCGGTAATGAGCACAGATAAATCTGTAGGCGCTACTTGAAGCGCAGTATCTATTGCACGCTCCAGTTCGCTCGATACTCCAATTATGCTAAATCGTTGTTTTACTTGTTGTATTGTCTGTTTCGACATAAATCATTTCTCAAATAAGTTCGCTTACGAGCGAGATAAGTTTATCCAAAGTTAAAAAAATTATTTGGATTTTCTTAATTCGTACGTCTTTGTTTTCAGAAAGTTACCAAACGACTCCAGTTCCGTATGTTTTGCTTGCTCCTTCGGAGATATGGGTTCTCCAACCGTGAATATCATCTCATGACCTTTTTTGTTGTAGAGCTCGTGTCCTAATCTAAGGTTGCGCAACCGCCAATCAATTAATCCCAACATATAAAAGAAAGACGAATTTCGTCCCGAAATATGAATTGGGATTACCGGTACTTTGGCAAACTTAATCAACTTAAGCACCGATGGTTGCCACTCTCTATCTTCTATCATCCATTTCCCATTGTTTAAGACAAGATTTGAGATGGCTCCTGCAGGGAACAATCCCAATGGATTTCCTTCCTGCAATTGTGCAATGCATCCTTTTATTCCACTCAAATTGGAAACTTGATTGAAAACATCAGCGTCGTACGGATTAACAGTAATGAAATTATCGGATAAAGTTTCAATCATACCCAAAATAAAATTAACCATCAATTTAAATTTAGGTTGATGCTTTCCAACAAGTTCTATATTTGCTATTCCGTCAACATGTCCGTAAGCATGATTGGCAACAGTAATAAAGGGCTGGTCTTTGTATTTCTCTAAAATCTCCTCATTTCTAACAATTCGATTAATTTGTAAATTATCTAAAAGATGCGTGCAAAAATCAACACCTCTCAGATGCTTTGAATGATCGTATACTTTGTTTACGTTATCTAATCCGGATATCTGTCGTCCTTTTTTTGCAAAAAAATCGCCATACTTTCCGCGAAAAATTGGATGGACTTTTTTCATATCCTCCAATGAAATAAGTTTATCTTTCATCTAAATCTATTAAAAATGCACCGAAAAGTCTATCTCAAAGTATAAAAAACGAACAGAGATCTTTTGCTCACAAAAAGGAGACAAAAAAATATTTGTTCTTTAGGTTAAGTCAAACATTACGGTATATTATGAGGGAAATATTGAGAAATTTATCCAACAATATTCTTTATTTGGTTAATAACTTCTTTTCCTAATTGAGCAGCCTCTTCGATAGAAGGAGCTTCGGAATATATCCTTATGATGGGCTCTGTGTTAGATTTACGAAGATGTACCCATCTATCTTTAAACTCAATTTTAACCCCGTCAATCTCGTTAATATCTTCGTTTTTGTAATTTTCTTTTATGAACAAAAGAATCTCATCGATATTTGTTTCCGGTGTTAAGTCAACTTTTTGTTTCGACATATAATAAGAGGGATAAGAAGCACGCAAGGCGCTCACACTTTTACCCGATTTTGCCAAATGAGTCAAAAACAGAGCAATCCCAACAAGTGCATCGCGCCCGTAATGCGCTGCAGGATAGATTACCCCGCCATTACCCTCGCCCCCAATTACAGCATTGGTTTCTTTCATTTTAGCTACCACATTCACTTCGCCCACAGCAGATGCTTTGTATTTTTCGCCGTATTTCTCGGTCACATCGCGCAAAGCGCGTGTAGAGCTGAGATTTGAAACGGTGTTGCCGGGTGTATGTGATAAAACGTAATCTGCAATGGCAACTAATGTATATTCTTCGCCAAAAGGTTCTCCGTCTTCGCAAAATATAGCCAATCTATCTACATCGGGATCTACCGAAAAACCCACATCAGCTTTTTTAGTTTGCATTAAAGAAGTGAGTTCCGTTAAATTTTCCGGTAGTGGTTCAGGATTGTGTGCAAAATGTCCGTGAGGTTCGCAATGAAGTTCAATAACTTTTTTTACACCCAGCGCTTTCAAAAGCGGAGGGACTGCAATTCCGCCAACGGAATTTATACAATCGATAATCACACTAAAGTTAGCCTTTTCAATTGCCTCAACATCTACGAGTTCTAATGCTAACACATCTTGAATGTGCGCTTCTAAATAATCTTTTACAGTTACGCTTCCCAAATTGTCTACTTCTGCAAATATAAAATCATCTACTTCAGCAAGTGCCAAAATCTCTTCTCCGGCTTTAGCATCTAAAAACTCACCATTTGAATCTAATAGTTTTAAAGCATTCCACTGTTTTGGATTATGACTTGCGGTGATGACAATTCCACCGCTTGCATTTTCTTTTGTAACAGCAATTTCTGTTGTAGGAGTAGTTGCTAAACCTATGTCTATCACATCAAACCCCATTCCCATTAAAGTTCCGGTTACCAGTTTATGAACCATATCTCCAGATATACGAGCATCTCTGCCAACAACAATCTTCGGTAAATCTTTATGATTTGTCTTTTTAATATAAGCTGCGTAAGCAGCTGTAAATTTAACGGTGTCGATTGGTGTAAGCCCTTCACCTGCTTTTCCACCAATTGTTCCGCGTATTCCGGAAATTGATTTTATAAGGGACATTTCTATTTTTGAGTTTAAATAAATTATTGTTCGAATCGATATTTCAATTCTTCATAGTATGCCGTTTTGTATCCTTGTTGATCATTGGGTAATCCCATATTGAAAGGTACTATGAGCTTTACTTTTGCCCTATCGCCCACATTTTTTAAAGGAGCCACCCACGCTACTGACGAATAAGTAGAGGTGTTACCATAAACCAAAACTTCAGGTTGCAAACTCTGAATATTGGAGTAGGTGAATGTATCGGTAGATGCAATATATGTAAGACCTTTGAAACGAATGTAAAACTCTTCTCCTACTTTAATCCGTCTTCCATTACCTGAATCAATTACGTTGTAATAAATACCGGAAGAGGTATCAAAATAAAATTCGTTAGCCTGAAAAACACTGTCTTTTGGGTACTCGCGAAGCACTTGTATATCGTTTTCATCAATAAAACGCTCTATTGCTTTCTTCTCTTCGTCTAAACGTTGCGCATAAGTTTTATCATCATTGCAAGAAAAGAAGATTCCAATTGTTGCAGTAATCAGAAAAACGACTATAATTATTTTTTTCATTTCTTTTTGTAATATTTTATTCACAAAACCAAACACAAAATTAAACATTCCACTTTAATAAAGTGCTATTTTAGCTCGCTTAATCTATTATCTATTCTTAAAATTGAGACTTTCATGCTAAATAGTGTGGGGTTTGGGGTATGTGGTCTGCGGTTTGAGGTGTGAGTAATTCGTAATTCGTAACTCATAACTCGTAATTCTTTTCTATTCACACTGCTTTAATACATCCGCATATTCTTCCAATCCCTTTTCAAAGAGAGTTATTGCATCTTCAATTTTTCCATAAAATTCTCCACCCGATGCATTTAGATGACCGCCTCCGTCAAAATAATCTTCCGCAAATTCGTTGCATGGAAAAGCACCTTGCGAACGGAGCGAAACTTTCACCATATCTTCGTCTTCGCGAATAAATACTGAAAAAACAATGTTTTTAATACTCAACGGATAATTAACAAAACCTTCCGTATCTCCTTTAGTAATGGGAAATTGCGCTTGATCTTCTTTGGATAAGTAAATGAGTGCTGATCTTAATTCGGGATATGTTTTCATCCGTTGTGACAATGTAAATCCTAACAATCGAAAGCGATTTTCGCTGTAATTATTGAATACATTGCTGTATATTTGATCCCTGTCAATTCCTTTTTTTATAAGCAGACTTATAATTTCAAAAATCTCCGGATCATTTGAGTTGAATGTAAAAACTCCGGTATCTGTCATCATTCCGGTGTAGATACACTCTGCAATAATCGGAGAGATTTTCTCAAAATCTCCCATTTGAGAAATTAATCTAAAAATAATCTCACTGGTGGATGAGATATGAGGATATGAAATAACGGTATCGAAAACTTCGTCAGGAGATAGATGATGATCTACTAATATTTTTTCGGCTGTTGATTGTGCCACTAAATCGCCTAAAACTCCAATTCTTTTTAAAATATTGAAATCGAGACAAAAGATGAGATTGGCATTTTTTATTATTGCTTCTGCAACATTCGGGATATAAGTATTTACAACAATATCTTTTGTCCCATTCATCCATTTCAGAAAATAAGGAAATGAATTTGGAACAACCACTTTTACTTCCTTCCCTAAGTTCAATAGATAATGATACAAAGCTAATGAAGAGCCAAGGGCATCGCCATCTGGCGATAGATGCGTTATTATAACAATTTTCTGTGCATTGTCGATCTGCTTTTTCGCTTGAGAAATTTTTTGTGCTCCAATTATTGGTGTAAGTGAAGTGGATTCTATCATGTAGTTTTTCTGATTATTCAATGAAATTTATTTTGTTGAACGACAAAAATACTAAAAATTTATGGAGTAAGCACCCGAATCGGATATATCGTGGAAAGCAATGTTTAATTTCTGACACTCATTTATAATCTTAGTGGCTGCATAACGTGAAATGGAGGAGTCTATAATAACCTTGTTGGGTTTAAAAAAAGAGTGGAGTTCATTCATAGAAAAACTATTGTCTGATGCCAAGATGAGATAATCCACCTCAACAAATTCCTCACTTTTCTTCGATTTATATAAATTATCCGTAAGCAAAACAATTGTTGAGGTTGGATGATCAATAATTTGATTTTCGAATTGATACAATGGCACTTTTTTCCCACTAATCCTGTAAGCCATTTCGGTTTGCGAAAAATTGTTGTAAACAACAAGTTGATTGATAGGCTTATTGAAATATGAACTAACATTTAATAGAAGAAAGAGAGAAATAGAGAACAAAAACGTAATCAACATTTTTGCTCTCTTATGTAAAATAAAAAATGCAAGCGCGTATAAACCTATGAGAATCAAAAACAGTTTAGGCAGTGAAACTTGATTGCTTACTAACGTTGACCATGGTAAAGATTCGAAGAAATAGACAATTTGCAAAATAGTTTTTATAAAAAACTGAAGAAAAGCGGCAATCAACTCATAAATTAGCTGTACAAACTCCAAGTTGAATTTCAATAAAAAGGAGAACAGAGTGAGCGAAGCTCCTAAATAAATTATTAGTCCGATAAATGGCAAAACAAGGGTGTTGGTAATAAAAAAATAGGTGGGAAACGTACCAAAATAATAGAGGGTCAACGGAAACACTCCCAATTGAGCAGACGTTGTAACGGTTAGCAAATCCCATACATAGTGTGAGATTTTAAGTTGTGGCACGTACAAAATCGATAGTTTTGGTTGAAAAAACAGAATGGAAAATACACTTGCAAAACTTAACTGAAAACCTACACTAAAAAGATAAAAGGGATTTGCCAGTAAAATAAAGAAAGCGGCTGCCGCCAATGTATTATATGTAAAACCACTTTTGTGAAAAAGCGACCCAACACAAAAAAGCGACAACATAATTGCAGCCCTGATAACAGATACCGGCATTCCGGTAATAAAGACGTATCCCCAGAGAAATAGCAAAATCAGCAGTTGTTTCAAGATAAACCACTTACCGCGTTTACCAAGAAACGAAAAAAGAGACATGATAATCAGGTAAACAATCCCAACATGCAAACCACTTACAGCCAAAATATGCGATGTGCCGGAGGCACGAAATGCCTCTTTCAGTTCGTTAGATAAGTTTGCTTTATAGCCCAAAGTGAGGGCTGACAAGAAAGCATATTCATCGGGACTTAAATTGAACGTTTTATATTGATCCAGGATTTTTGCTCTTGCACGAAGTGCTTCGGTTTTTACCGAGCGGCTTCGCAAACCTGTTTCTACCCAGTTGTTTGATGGAACAAAAGCGGTGCCGGCAAAACCTTTTCCTTCCATAAATCGTTTGTAGTCAAAATCATCGGGGTTACCTAAATTCTTAATAGGTTTTATAGAAGTTTGAACAATTATCTGATCTCCCGGCATCAGGGCTTGACTTCTATTTTCGGGTTCAAAATAGAGCAGTACTTTTTTGTTGATAGGATAGGTTAGTTGCACTTCACAAGCAACCGATCGCCTTTTTTGTTGAGGTAAATCCAATATTTTAGCGATGTAAGATTGCGATTCTTCCGGAAAGTTATAGGAAACCTTTTTTGCCTGATATTGATAGGATTGAACCGTAAAAGAAAACAAAAAAAGCATCAATCCAACACCAAATATTCCCCGAAGTGAATAATTCCTTTTTAGAAAAGAAAAAAGAATGATGAGCAGCCCAATTAGTCCGAGAGAATAGAGATTTATTGAAGCGGATATAAACCTGCAAAAAAGAATTCCTGCAACAACTGGAATTAGCAATCTCAAAAAAGGAGTTTGATCTGCTTTATTCATGCTAAGGTAATTTGCAATTGTTGTTTCATTACAACAAAATGTTATACATGAGCCCACTCTGAAAACCGTCAATTGCTGATTATTAGTCTTTTTCTACCCTTTGTCCCTAAAGGGAAAAGCCTAATAATCAGCACTCTGCCAAATTCCCCTTTACGAGGAGATTTAGGGGCAGGAAGCAGGGTAATTGACTTTTCGGAGTGCACTCATACTTGCAATAAAGAGTCTTTGAGATGGAAGTGGAAATTTTGAACTCTCGTCAATTATTTTTACAAAGACATCATTATGAACTTACTACAAAGAACATCAACCTCTATGTTATGAATGCACTTCAAAAAATATAACTTTGCACCTTAACGCCCTTACGAGAAAATTATTCAGAGCATTTTCAACTGACGTATCCTCTCCTCCGGATTTTCTGTCGAAAAGACAAAACTGCCTGCTACCAATACATCTGCTCCGGCATCAACTAAAAGTTTACCTGTTTCCAAATCCACTCCGCCATCTACCTCAATGAGTGCTTGTGAATTTTTCTGGATTATCAGATTTTTCAAATCATCCAGTTTAGACAACGTGTTGTGTATAAATTTCTGACCACCAAAGCCCGGGTTAACCGACATAAGAAGAACCATATCCACATCCTGAATAATATCTTTAAGTAAAGAAACCGGAGTGTGCGGATTAAGCGTTACACCGGCTTTCATTCCTTTCTCTTTAATTGCATGGATAGTTCTGTTTAGATGGGTGCAAACTTCGTAATGCACATTCATCATATATGCGCCCATAGCAGCCACTTCATCAATAAATTTTTCAGGCTGCACAATCATCAAGTGGACATCCAACGGCTTATCTGTTATACTTTTTAGCAAGTCCATAATGACAAATCCAAACGAAATATTGGGAACAAACACGCCATCCATCACGTCTAAATGTAGCCAATCGGCTTCACTACGATTAAGCATTTCAACATCGCGTTTTAGATTCAAAAAATCGGCCGACAATAAAGATGGTGCAACTAAGTGATTCATAGCTTAAATTTTTATTTCAAAGATACATGATATTTATTTAAAACAAAAAAAGAACCAGAGTTTTAGCCTACAAGCTTCCTTTTTTAATAACCTATTTACAAAAAGCAATCTTTATGGATCTATTCTGTCCCATTCTCTATTTTTTATGAGATAGAGTATAAAAGTGAAGATAAAAGCACTTCAAGTTTATCGTTATAATTATTTTATAACTATCTTTGCAGCAAGTTTAAATAATCTTTGCAAGAAAACGGCAAATACTGCGTTACTCTCGTTTTTGAAACGTCATCTCGCCTTGGCGAGACGAAAGCTCCCGCTAAAGCGGGACAGGCTTTGTCTTTGCCCTTTTCTTATCAAAGACTCAAAAACGAAGGGTTTTCTGGCAGATACTAAATATAAAAAAAATTATAATGAGAAAATTACTATTTTTAAGTGCAATTGCTGTTATTTTTGCAGCATGCCAAAATAAATCTGAATACACCATTCACGGTAGTGTTGCAGATGATAAGTACGAAGGACAAAAAGTTTATCTTGAGGAGTGGACAGACTCTATTATGTTAACTGTAGATTCCACTTCCATAGTAAATGGTAAATTTGAAATAAAAGGCGAAACGGATAGACCTGTTTTACGCTTTATAACATTGGGGGAAAAAGACAAAAAAGCGCGTTCTCTTGTGATGGTGGAACCGGGAAAAATTAATGTAGTGTATGATTCGCTATTTCATATTTCGGGCTCCGCACTTAATGATACATACAGTGACTTTATTCTGAAACAAAAAGATTTAACTACAAAAATTCGCTCGCTATCGGATCAGTATAATGCTGCCATGGTTGACGGAACAATGACAGATGAGTTAGATGCCGAACTTACTTCCGGTTACGAAAGTATAGCCGACGAAGCCAAAGCTCTTAACTACGAATTTGTGAAATCTAATATCGATAATGAAATGGGGGAATATCTTTTTATGACTTCGTCAAGTATGTTTGATGTTGATCAACAAAAAGAGATCCTCGCAATGACAAACGATGAATACAAAGCAAGAAAGAACATTAAACGCATTGTAGATCGTATAGGAGCATCCGAAAATGTTGCCATAGGCAAAGAGTTTGTCGATTTTTCCATGAGAAATCCGGAAGGAGAATATATCTCTTTATCTGATTTTGCCGGAAAGGGCAAATACGTTTTTGTAGATTTTTGGGCATCATGGTGCGGTCCGTGTCGCGACGAAATGCCGAATGTGGTTAATGCATACAATAAATACAAAAACAAAGATTTTGAAATAGTTGGTGTGTCGTTAGATAAAGACGAAGACCAATGGATTCAGGGAATTAAAGATTTAAATATGACTTGGCCTCAAATGTCTGATCTTAAACTTTGGGAAAGCGCCGTAGTTCAACTTTATGCTATTCAGAGCATTCCTCATACCGTGTTATTAGATAAAGAGGGTAAAATTATTGCAAAAAATCTACGTGGAGATATGTTGAATGCAAAATTGTCTGAGTTGATGGATTAAGGAATTGTTTCCTGATAAACACAAATAAACCGCACTTAAACGCAAGTTGCGGTTTTTTTTATCTCTATAACCACACTCCTCAACTTTACTACGGAAGCCATCTTATCATCTTCTAAAATGGAATAACCTATTAAAAAATAGAAATTCAGCACCTATTACTTTTATAAAAATCGAGAAATGAACGTTAAAATCAATAGTAAAAATGGTTTTACTGATATCTAATCCTAAAACAGTGCATGGATTCGGATTTTATAATTATTTTTGTAAAAACAGACATCATGAATCGTGAGAAAACATCCATATTAATCATCCTTTTGCCCCTATTTCTCATGGGCTTTGTTCATGTTGCTTTTGCGCAAAGAAAGCAAACTTTTACAGTTGTTATTGATCCGGGTCATGGAGGAAAAGATCCGGGTGCAATTGGTTCCATGTCGAAAGAAAAAGATATTGTCTTAAGTGTGGCAAAAAAACTTGGTGAAAAAATAAACAGTAGCCATAGCGATGTTAAAGTTGTTTACACCCGAACAACCGACAAATTTATTGCTTTGGACGAAAGACCCAGAATTGCAAACAGAGCGCATGCTCAACTTTTCATTTCAATTCATGCCAATGCATTAGACCGACGCAAAAGATCTCCTCAAGGAGTTGAGACATACATTTTGGGACTTCACAGAAGTCAAGACAACTTGGAAGTTGCAAAAAGAGAGAACTCAGTAATTGTTTATGAAGACAATTATGAAACCAAATACCAGGGATTTAATCCCGAGGAACCTGAATCCTATATTATTTTTGAATTCATGTCGAATAAGTTTTTAGAAGAAAGTTTAAACTTTGCCACTCTTACGCAACATGAACTTATAAATGGTGCCAAAAGAACAAATAGGGATGTACGACAAGCAGGTTTCCTGGTATTGCGCGAAACAGGTATGCCTAGCGTATTAATTGAACTGGGATACATCACTAATCGCGAGGAAGAGAAATATATGAACAGTGAACAAGGTCAAAAAGCACTTGTTAATTCCATTTACGATGCATTTACTAAATACAAAGCCGATTACGATAAAAGAAATGGATACGTGAATATGGCAAATTCAAATCCAACATCAGCATCAAGTAATGATTTATTATCTGATCCAACAAGCGAGCTACAAAATGATTCACCTATTGAATACAAAGTTCAATTTCTGACAGCTTCTCGTTTATACAAGGCAAACACACGCGCTTTCAAAGGATTAGATCCGGTAGAATATTATAAAGAGGGCTCTGTTTATAAATACACACACGGAAGCACCTCGAACGAAAAAGAGATCATTTCGATATTAAACAAAGTAAAAACAAAGTTTAAAGATGCTTTTGTTGTTCAATTCAAAGATGGTCAGCGAATTAAATAAACAATAGTTTCGAGACTTAAAAACATAATTTTATATGAAAACATGGAGTAAATATGCAAAAATTGGTCTTGCCTTTTTGGTAGGAATTGTAATGATATATTTTGGACTCAACTTTTTGAAAGGAGTTAATGTTTTTCAAAAACAAAACACCTATATCTCGGTATTCGACAATGTCAACAACCTCAACGTGTCGTCTCCCGTACTGGTTAATGGCTTTCAAGTGGGTTTGGTCAATTCAATTCATATGATGGATAACGATTCAATGGATTTGGCTGTTGAAATAAGGCTCGATAAGGGATTTAAAGTGAAAAAAGGAAGTAAACTTGAATTCAACACTGATTTTTTGGGAGGCTCATCGGTTAATTTATTAAACAATCCGTACGGCACTGAGTATTTATCGCCCGGCGATACCATTCTTGGAACAAGAGCCGTTGGTTTAATGGACGGAGTAGCGCGTGTGATACCGAAGACAGACTCCATTATGACTCGATTGGATTTAATGTCTGTTGCCTTATTGAAGTTAGCAACTAGCCCGGATTGGGTAACATCTCTTGAAGCTATGAGTGGTACCATGCAAGAACTTCAAACCTCTACTAAAAGCTTAAAAAATGTGCTTTCTGAACTTGAAAATAATCTTCCCGGCATGGCCGAAAATTTATCCGCAATTACTACTGACTTTAGAAAAGTAAGTCAGAACTTGGCGGAAATTGATGTTAACAAAACCTTCAATTCGTTAGACTCTACTCTGCTTAATTTGCAAGAGCTGTCAGCCAGTTTAACCCGAACAGATAATACACTGGGAAAGCTGACACAAGATACACAATTGCACGATAGCATTACCAGCACAATAAATAGTGCCACCAAACTATTGGAGGACATTAGAGAAAATCCGGAAAAATACCTCAGCGTGCGGCTACGATTATTTTAGTAGAAGACCATTTCAAAATAGGAAGAATTATATATCCATTTTACAGAATGTGAAAATGGCAAGAATGTTTTCGTCAATAGGGTTAAGAGGTTGTGAAATGAAAATTTATTACAGATGAATGATAAACTTTAAAAATGTAATTTAAACTGTACCAGGAAAATATATCAATCGGACATCTTATCAATATTTGAAAACTTCTATTTTAATTTCATAATAGAAGCTCAGCCTTTAGTTATTTAAAATGATTACAAATAAGGAGTTTCGATATTTATTAAATTAAACAGTTGTTATCAACCTTATAGCCTATATAACCTCAAGGGTTACTAAACCTCGTGACTTGAGATATCTGAAAAAGCAAGCCTCTGACTATCTGATGATTATAAAGGTATGGAGCACTACAACAGCTTGTTTATTAGTCTATTATAAGTAGCTTGTTGATAACTAACGGTGTGTAGAACTTACAAATTTTAAGGAAAATAATAGATTTTGAATTGTCATTTTTTTTTACAAAATTTGTATGCAGGTATAGGAAAATCACACAAAAAAAAATTATCTTAATCACATAGATGAAAACTGACTTTAAAAGTTTATGGAACAATTGTCTCAAAATTATTAGAGATAATATATCTGATGCAGCATATAATACATGGTTTGCTCCAATTATCCCCATAAGTTATCGGGAAAATATCTTAACTGTTCAAGTTCCAAGTCAGTTTTTTTATGAATATCTTGAAGAAAAATTCATCGACCTCATTCAACGAACCCTATATCGGGTAATGGGTGAAGAAACTATTCTTAATTATCGTGTTGTGGTGGCATCTGCCAGCAATACTGCCGTAGAAATTAGAGGTGAATCAAAGAGGCAGCCTTATCCAAAATCTGCCGTAACTCAATCTGCTAAAGTTCCAAGTCCTTTCAATAGAGTGGAGCCACAGGAGTTTGATTCTCAAATAAATACCAAATATACTTTCAATAATTTTTACGAGGGCAATAGCAACAGGTTAGCACGAACTGCTGCTGAGGCAGTGGCTATCAGTCCTGCCAAAACAGCTTTTAATCCACTCTTTATTCACGGACGCTCAGGTGTTGGCAAAACACATCTCTGTCATGCTATTGGTTCAAAAATCCAAGAACTTCATCCGGACAAGAAAGTTCTCTACCTCTCGGCACACCTTTTTAAAGTTCAATATACCGATGCAACACGTTTTAATACTGTAAACGATTTCATCAACTTTTATCAGGGAATCGATATCCTTATTATAGACGATATACAAGAATTGTCAGGACTAACCAAAACACAAAACACCTTTTTTCACATATTTAATCATCTGCATCAAAACAACAAGCAACTCATCATGACATCCGACTGTGCTCCTATGGATATGGTAGGAGTGGAGGAACGTCTTTTGACACGATTCCGTTGGGGATTGACAACACAGTTGGAACGGCCTGAAAAAGAGTTGCGTAAAATAATTTTACAAGAGAAAATTGTTGCTGATGGTTTGGATATTTCCGAATCTGTAATTGATTATATTGCAGAGAATGTTACAGACAACGTGCGCGACTTAGAAGGTATCGTCGTCTCTTTAATGGCGCATTCCATAATAAACAACAAAGAAATCGACCTCACGCTTGCGCGAAGAGTAATAGAGCAGAGCATTAAGTTTGAAGTGAAAAGGATAACCGTTCAAAAAATACAAGATGTAGTTTGCAATTACTTCAACATTAAAAAAGAACTAATTCAATCAAAATCTCGCAAACGCGAAATCGTGCAAGCCAGACAAGTTGCGATGTATTTTACAAAAGTATACACAGAAATGTCGCTTGCTCAAATTGGCTCACACATAGGTAAACGCAATCACGCTACTGTTCTTCACGCTTGCAATACTGTGAAAGGATTGCTTGATGTGGATAAATCATTCCGTTCTAATGTGGATGAGATTGAGCGGATATTACACACTTAATTGGGGGTGTGCGTTATGGGGTGAGATGTGGGGTGTGGGGTTTGTGGTGTGCGTTATGGGGTGTGAGATATGATGTGGTGATATGTTGATGTGATGATTTGATGATGTGTTGCTTTACCATTCATAATTCGTTAGTGGTAAGTTGTAAGAGGTAAGTGTGACCTAATTTTTTATGAATTTGCTAATTCATTCTCAGGCTGAAAAAAACCAGTTGCATTTAGGCGTTACATACGAAAACTCAATAAGCTCTAAAATCTTTCCTATTTCTACTTTCTTCTTGAAAAATGATAAAGTTTCTTTACATTTGTAAGAGAATATTTTTATCAATATGATTATGCGCAAAACTATCATCCTTCTTCTCCTGATTTTATCCTGGAGTCTTTATTCTCAGCAGTCACTTAAAATTGCGGTTATTAGTGATACGCATTATCTATCATCTAAACTTGCAAAGCCCGGTACAGCTTTAGATAACTTTGAAGCAGCTACCGGAAGAAACATTGAAGATTTACATGCCGTATTGCATCAGGTTGTTTCAGACTTACAAACTTATCAACCCGACCTACTTTTGATTTCCGGCGATATAACAAATCATGGCGAACGAGACAGTCATATTGATTTTATTGCTACTTTAAAACCTTTAGCTGATAACGGAACACGCATTTTTGTGGTTCCGGGTAATCACGATGTAAATGTTCCCAATTCAAAAAAGTATGATGTAGATTTATCTTCACCCACAGCTAATATCTCTGCTCAAGAATTTACTCAATTATATGCACCTTTTGGATATGAAGCAGCTACCAAACGCGATACAGCCTCATTAAGCTATCTCACAGAAATAAATGATACTATCTGGTTGTTGAGCATAGACAGCAATCGCCACAAAGAATATAAAACTTCAAGCATTTCGGCAGGTAGAATTCTTCCCGAGACCATGCGTTGGACGCTTGAGATTTTGCGTGAAGCAAAATCAAAAGAGATTTTAGTGCTGGGAATGATGCATCATGGTTTAGTGGAACATATGCCTTATCAAGCAGTATTCTTTTCCGATTATTTAATTGACGATTGGAAAAACAGTGCTCAGCTACTTGCTGACAATGGACTAAAAATTATGTTCACCGGGCATTTCCATTCCAATGATATTACACTTTTAACCTCTCCACTTGGGAACAGAATTTACGACATAGAAACCGGAAGTTTGGCGGGATATCCTTTCCCTTACCGATTGATGACATTGCAAGACAATCTACTCAATATAGAAACAAGGTTTGTAGAGTCGATACCAGGTAGACCAAACTTAAAAGAGGAATACCGCCAAAAAACAGAACAAATAGCTCGACGTGCTACGCAAGCAAAAATAAATTCAATGGAACTTCCTATTCCTGCGGACATAAAGGATGCATTAGTAGATTTGCTTATAGAAATGCGATTGCTACATATGAAAGGGGATGAAAAGATTGACAACGAAATGCTGCAACTAATTCAGCGTGTGAATAATTTGGTGGGAGATCCCGACGCAGATTTCTCATCGTTCGAACTCGATTTTCCTCCTGCCGACAACTTTTTAGAAATTGAGCTGTGAAGCAAAACAAGTTAATAGAACCAAAATCACTTGCATTTTGCATGCAAAATGGTGTTGTAGAGGCGGGATGTGACGAAGCCGGCAGAGGATGTTTGTCAGGACCTGTGTTTGCTGCAGCAGTTATACTTCCCGACAACTTCAGATGTGACACTTTGAACGATTCAAAACAGTTATCTTTAAAAACACGCAACGAACTACGCATAAAAATAGAAAATGAAGCCCTCACTTTTGCTGTAGCGAGTTGCACTCCTCAGGAAATTGACGAAGTCAATATATTGTGGGCATCGATTAAAGCCATGCATCGGGCAATTGCCAAACTACAAGTTACTCCTCAACATATATTGGTAGACGGAAACAGGTTTAAACCATACAAAGATATTCCTCACACTTGCGTTGTAAAAGGAGACGGTAAGTTTATGTCGATAGCTGCCGCATCCGTTTTAGCAAAAACCTATCGTGATGAATATATGATTGACCTACACCGGGAATTCCCGCATTATAATTGGGATACAAACAAAGGATATCCTACACGAGCACATCGCAAAGCGATTGAAAAATATGGAATAACGCCGCATCATAGAAGGACATTCAGTTTGACTGTTGATTATATTCGCCCACTCTGAAAACCCTCAATTGCTGATTATTAGTCTTTTTCTACCCTTTGTCCCTAAAGGGAAAAGCCTAATAATCAGCACTCAGCCAAAGTCCCCTTTAGGGGATTTAGGGGCAGTAGATTTATCAGAGTAGACTCTTATATCAAATAAAAGTCTTTGCGTGAGAAAAAAAAGAACGTACGTCATGTCTTGCACCAGAAACGACTGTCTAACTATCCAAATTCCTCATCGACAACTGAATCCTCTTCCGCTCTTTATCCACCGACAAAACTTTCACCTGCACATGCTGATGCAAAGAAACCACTTCAGTTGGATTAGATACAAACCTATCGGCAAGCTCTGAGATATGCACTAAACCATTCTCTTTGATGCCCACATCAACAAAACATCCAAAATTGGTGATATTGGTAACAATTCCCGGCAAGATCATCCCTTCATTCAAATCGTCAATAGTTTTCACCGCTGCATTAAATTCAAGCATTTGCACTTTGGTGCGCGGGTCGCGACCGGGTTTTTCCAACTCGTCTAAAATATCGGTAAGCGTTGCCAGACCAATGGTATCGGAAGTGTACTTCTTTAAATCAATCTTCTCCCTTAACGATTTATCGTCAATCAACTCTTTAATGGTGCAATTCAAATCCCTTGCCATTTTCTCAACCACATGGTAACTTTCCGGATGCACGGCAGAATTATCTAACAGATTCTCAGCATCGGGAATTCGCAAAAAACCTGCGCATTGTTCGAATGCTTTTGCGCCCAATCTTGGCACTTTCATCAACTCTTTACGAGATGAAAAAGCACCTTCGGAAGTACGATAATCAACGATATTTTGTGCCAACGACTCGCCTAAACCGGACACATACACCAACAGATGTTTGCTTGCCGTATTCAAATTTACTCCTACAAGGTTTACGCAACTTTCCACAGTTTGATCCAACGATTTTTTCAATTTTGTTTGATCCACATCGTGTTGATATTGACCTACACCAACAGCTTTTGGGTCAATTTTCACTAACTCTGCCAATGGATCGCTCAAACGCCGACCAATTGATACAGCACCACGCACCGTTACATCATAATCGGGGAACTCTTCGCGCGCAATTTTAGATGCCGAGTAAACCGATGCCCCATTTTCACTAACCACAAATACCTGTACTTTCGTTTCGTACCGCAAATTTGTAATAAAACGTTCCGTTTCACGACTTGCAGTACCATTTCCAATGGCAATGGCATCAATTTTATAGGTCGTAACAAGTTTAACAATTTTATTGCCCGCTTTTGAATACTCATTTCTGGGTGGATGGGGATAAATGGTTTCGTTGTGCAACAAGTTGCCCTGTTCGTCCAAACAAACCACTTTACAGCCGCTTCTAAATCCGGGATCAATAGCCAATATTCGTTTCTGTCCCAATGGCGGAGCCAACAATAGTTGACGCATATTTTCTGCAAAAACTGCAATAGCGGCTTCGTCTGCTTTTTCTTTCGATGAATTTGCAAACTCAGTTTCCATTGAGGGTTTCATCAATCGTTTGTAGCCATCCTTCGCGGCTTCCTCCACATATTTGGCAGCTTCAGTTGAATTAATTACAAATCGCTGTATCAATCTATTTACACATTTTTCATCATCCGGAGATATAGAAACGCGTAAAAAACCTTCCGATTCGCCACGGCGAATGGCTAACAATCTGTGAGATGGACAACGCGATAAAAGTGCAGCAAAATCGAAATAATCGGTGTACTTTTCTCCCTCTTCCTCTTTTCCTTTTATTACTTTTGATGTTATCTCTGCATCTCTCTCAAATATCCTTCGCACATCTTGGCGCGCACGCGCATCTTCATTCACCCATTCGGCAATGATGTCAGATGCACCTTTTAGTGCCTCATCTGCACTCTTCACTTCATCGTTTATAAATGACAAAGCTTTTTCTGTTGGAGAAGCCGATTGTTGCTTCATCAACCAAGTGGCTAAATCTTCCAATCCTTTTTTGCGAGCAATCTCAGCTCTCGTTTGACGTTTGGGTTTATAGGGCAAATAGATATCTTCAAGTTCGGTACTATCCCAACAGCTTTCAATCTGTTCTTTCAACTCCGGAGTCAACTTCTCTTGTTCCCCAATGGTAGTCAGAATAAACTCTTTTCGTTTTTCCAACTCCTGAAACTTCTCGTTTAATTCTTGAATGTTTCCAATCTCCACTTCGTCCAACCCTCCGGTAAATTCTTTTCGGTAGCGACTAATAAAAGGAATGGTTGCACCTTCTTGCAATAGCTTTACCGTATTTTCTACATTTTTACTGCTCAGTTGGAGCGATTTGGAAATAAGTGAAATAATTGTGGACATAATCTTTAGTTTTTATAGAATACAAAAATAGACAAAAAGATGGAACATAATTATTATCTTTGTGTAGAAACGAAAATTACAACTCGTGCTTTCCGCAAACAAAAGAAAATTTCGCTTTGCGACACACGCGCTCGCATTGAGATTGCCGAAATATTGCAAAAGCGCGCGAGAAGAAAACATAAAGGTCTCACTGCGTCATTTGTGAAATTCCTCTATGAGTTTTGTGATTAAAAAAATAATATTAAATCATGACAGCAAACAATATGATTCCATACGAACTCACACATCCCGGTGAAATCGTAAAAGAGGAACTTGAATACAGAGGTATTTCGCAAAAACATTTTGCAGAAATGATTGACGTTTCATACACAATGTTAAACGACATATTAAATGGTAAGCGACCAGTCAGCGCGGACTTTGCATTAACATTGGAGGCTGCGACAGGAATAAGCGCAGAAATGTTAGTAAATATGCAAACAAGATATAACCTCCTTTTAGCTCGCAGCAAAAAAGAGAATATTGATCGTTGGAAAAACTTGAGAGAAAATTGCGCTTCTTTATTCTAACTATACTATGGCAAAACTAAAATCAGTCTACTTTTGCAGCAATTGCGGCAACGAATCTCC
>JAQVGF010000017.1 GCA_028696875.1 Dysgonamonadaceae bacterium | reverse complement strand
AATGGTGGTTGTGGATTGTGGTGAATATAGTTTCTACCGTACTGTATGTTTGGAAGGGTTTGTATCCTACTGCCCTACTGTTCCTTATCTATTCTATAATTCCGTTTTTTGGGTATTTTAAATGGAAAAAAATGATGGAGGAAGAGTTAAAAGTGAAGAGTGAAGAATTAAGAGTTAAGAGTTAAGAGTTAAGAGTTAAAAGATGAAAGCTGAAAATTGAATAGTAGAGGAGTAAGATTTTGTGTCTCAAAAAAATCATATTATTTTCAATTTCTAAAAATATTAATTCTGAGTCCACTCCGAAAAGTCAATCACCCTGCTTTCCGCCTCTTCTATCTGAAGGATACTTTGTTGAGTTCTGATTATTAGGCTTTTCCCTTCAGGGACAAAGGGCAGAAAAAGACTAAAAATCAGCAATTGAGGGTTTTCAGAATGGACTCAATTCTAATAATGGACAACAGATAACATTTTTCTCGCGTGTGCTGCATAAATCATATTTGAAAATTATCAATAGTCAGAAAGAGGATGTCTATTTGTTTAGACATCCTCTTTCATTTTATAGCTACTGCTTGAGCAAATCAAACAATATCAGCTGAAAATTTAATCTCTACTAAAGATAACTTTAAAGCTTAAATTATATTCCCAATTTAATTGTAAGTTTTTCTAACATATCTTTTGTCATTGAGTCTAAATCATATTTTGGATTCCAACCCCATTCTTCTCTTGCAGCCGTGTCGTCTAAAGAATTTGGCCATGATTCTGCTATGGCTTGTTTCTCTTTATCCACGTCATAGGATAATTCAAACTCCGGAATTACTTTTCTTATTGCTGCCGCAATTTCTTCAGGAGCAAAACTCATGGCTGTAACATTAAATGCATTTCTATGAATTAACTTATCCGGATTGGCTTCTAATAATTGAGTAATTGCATCTAAAGCGTCTGGCATGTACATCATATCCATTTTAGTTCCTTCAGCAATAAAGCTTGCATACTTTTTATTCTTTAATGCTTCATAATATATTTCTACTGCATAATCAGTAGTTCCACCACCCGGTAATGTTTGATAGGAGATCAATCCGGGGAGACGTACTCCTCTTGTATCTACACCAAATTTAGTGTAGTAGTAATCACACAAAAGTTCACCTGCTACCTTTGTTACTCCATACATAGTATTTGGTCTTTGAATAGTATCTTGTGGTGTATTATCTTGAGGAGTTGAAAGACCAAATGCAGCAATAGAACTTGGTGTAAATACAGAGCAGCTTTCTTGCCTTGCCACTTCCAAAACATTATATAAACCATTCATATTAACATCCCAAGCTCTCGCCGGATTTTTTTCTCCTACAACCGATAGTACTGCAGCAAGGTTCACTATAGTATCTATCTTATGTTTTTTTACTACTTCTGATAATCTTTCGCCATCAGTAATATTGAGAATCTCAAAAATTCCTGATTCCATTACCTTTTCGTGACCTTCTTTTTTACTTCTACTGCTTGCTATTACATTATCATTACCATATGTTTTTCTTAATCCCATGGTAAGTTCAGAACCTATTTGGCCTAAAGCACCAGTAACCAATATTTTTCTCATTTGTTGTTGTTTTTATTGTTTTATTGAGATAGGTACAAATCTACCTTTCTCCTCTTTTTTAGAAAACGTTTAGACAATAAACACTCATGGTGTTCTATATTTAAGGTGTTCTATATTAAATTACATTTAGCTTTTTGCCCACTTTGATAAATGCATCAATTGCTTTATCCAAATGCTCACGTTCGTGAGCTGCTGAGAGCTGAACTCTAATTCGAGCTTCACCTTGAGGAACGACAGGATAGTAGAATCCAATCACATAAATACCCTCTTCCAATAATTCGGCAGCAAATTCTTGCGATAACTTCGCATCGTACAACATTACCGCACAAATAGCAGATTGTGTTGGTTTGATATCAAATTTAGCTTCCTTCATTTTGGCAACAAAATAATCTACATTTTCGTGCAATTTATCTTGTAATGTGTTTTCTTTTTGCAACATATTGAAAGCTTCCGTTCCTGCTGCAGCTACTACTGGAGGTATAGAGTTTGAAAAAAGATAAGGGCGCGAGCGTTGGCGCAACATATCTACTATCTCTTTGCGACCGGTTGTGAAACCACCAATGGCTCCGCCAAAAGCTTTACCAAGTGTTCCTGTAATCATATCGGCTTGTCCCATGCAATTGTACTCTTCAGTTACACCACGACCGGTTTTACCTACTACTCCTGCGGAGTGACTTTCGTCAATCATTACCAATGCTTCATATTTATTGGCAAGCTCCATAATTTTATCCATGGGAGCAGCATTTCCGTCCATTGAAAAAACTCCATCTGTCACAATGATTCTAAAACGTTGACTTTGTGCTTCTTTCAGTTTTTCTTCCAAATCTTTCATGTCGGCATTTTTATATCTGTATCGTTGTGCTTTGCAAAGACGAACTCCATCAATAATGGATGCATGATTCAACTCATCAGATATAATAGCATCTTCTTCCGTAAAAAGAGGCTGAAAAGCTCCGCCATTAGCATCGTAACACGATGCATACAGAATAGTATCTTCTGTTCCAAAGAACTTGCTGATGGTGTGTTCCAATTCCTTGTGCAAATCTTGTGTTCCACAAATAAATCGTACAGAGGACATGCCATAACCGCGTTCATCCAAAGCTCTTTTTGCTCTATCTATCAGTTTCTGGTTATTAGATAAACCTAAGTAGTTGTTCGCACAAAAGTTAAGTACCTCTTGTCCTGATTTCACTTTAATTTCTGCCTTTTGTGGAGAAACAATAATTCTTTCGTCTTTAAAAAGTCCTGCATCTTTAATTAATTCCAATTCTTTTTGCAGATGTTCTTGCATTTTTCCGTACATAATATTAGTTTTTTTATGATTAATTTAAATACTTCCTTCTATTATTTTTATTCTTGAATCGTACATTCGATTATATAAGATTGATTTATTGAGCTTTATCATCATTCATGCGTTGCCTTATTAACTAACGATACCGATAATTTTTTCTTAGATTTCATACCCAACTCTTTTAGTTTTCCTGCTTCTCCTATCAGATTGCCAGAAATAACTCATACGATAATTCCACCAAGAACCAGTTTGATGACAACAAAAACAAAATCTATTTTTATTTCAAACTTTTTAAAATATGGCCCATTTTACTTTTTTTTGTTTGCATGTAAAACTTATTGAATGTGTTGGGTTTTATCTCCAGCGGAATATTTTCGGTTACTTCCAATCCATAAGATTCTAAACCAATACGTTTTACCGGATTATTTGTCAACAAACGCATTTTAGTAACACCCAAATTACGCAAGATTTGTGCGCCAACACCATAGTCACGTTCGTCGGCTTTATAGCCCAAATGCAAATTAGCATCTACTGTATCGAAACCTTCTTCTTGCAGTTTATACGCTGCTACCTTTGCCATTAATCCTATTCCTCTGCCTTCCTGATTGAGATAAATTAATACACCTTTTCCTTCTTTCTCAATCATTTCTAAAGCTTTGTGCAACTGTTCTCCACATTCGCATCGTTTTGATGCAAACACATCGCCCGTCAAGCAAGAGGAGTGCATGCGCACAAGTACCGATTCGTCTTTTGCCCACTCACCTTTAATAAGTGCCACATGTTCTTGTCCGGTTGCTTTTTGCAAAAAAGGAATTAAGTGGAACTCACCATGTTCTGTTGGTAAGAGCACTTCTTCACCTTGCTCAATTAATGATTCTTTTTGCAATAAGTATTTAATTAATCCGGCAACGGATATTATTTTCAGGTCAAATTTTTTGGCCATTTCCATCAATTCAGGCAGGCGAGCCATTGAACCGTCTTCTTTTTTAATTTCGGCTAATGCTCCCGCCGGATACAATCCTGCCAATCGAGCCAGGTCTATTGTTGCTTCCGTATGTCCGGCTCGTCTCAATACACCTCTTGTTTGCGCACGAAGGGGAAAGATATGTCCGGGACGACCAAAATCTTCCGGTTTGGTTTCAGGACGTGTTAATGCGAGAATTGTCTGAGCTCTGTCGTATGCCGATATTCCGGTTGTGCAACCGTGTGTAAGTAAATCTATTGAAACAGTAAACGGCGTAGCATGAAGCGATGTATTATCTGCTACCATCATAGGTAGATCGAGTTCTTCGGAACGTTCAATTGTAATGGGTGCGCAAATCAGCCCGCGTGCATGCGTTTCCATAAAATTGATTTTTTCAGGAGTAATGCATTCTGCCGCAATAATAAGATCGCCTTCATTTTCACGATCCTCGTCGTCTACAACGATAACGAAGTTACCTTTTCTTATCTCTTCGATAGCTTCTTCGATCGTATCTAACTTAATTTTTTGCATAATATAGTGTAACAAATTTTCAGATTAAAACAAACTGTTTGTTTATAATCTTTCTATAATTAACTGTAATTCATTGTTAAGCTTTTTTACTTTGACCAAATCTTTGTTCAATCGTTTTTCAAAAAGTCGCGAAATTAATCGCATAATTAATCCCATCGGGATAAAATAAGCAGCTATTTTTGCACCGGTTGATTGCGGTTCCAAAGGTCGTTGGTTGGATATCAATACGGGGTATTCTTCTGCTTTTTTCAAAACTTGAATTTCTGCTGAATTTGCTAACGAATTTAGCATCGATTCGAGTCCGTTTTTTATGTTTGTAAATTCATTGTCATACCCACTATCAAACCAATAGGTTTTGTAACTCATGTTTCTATAGTTATCTAAATAAAAATCGATCTTATTATTTAACTCACTTAGATTATTTGAAATTTCTTTGTAAACCGGTGGCGAAATGATAACTTCTTTGATTGTAAAATGTCTCTGTTCTCGAATAAAGAACATCTTTTTCACAAAACTAAGATATGAGTCGGCATTTAATATTACGGAATCGTTCATTGCTTTATAGGTTAAGAAAATACCCAGCGGAAACAAGATAAACGAACTGAACCACATTCCTACCCAATGTATCCACACGCCATCGCGTGTCATTTTATAACCCACATTATCTAAAATATAATAGATAATAAAGAGAAATACTGAGACAACAATCGGCATTCCCAAACCCCCTTTACGAATAATAGATCCAAGTGGAGCACCAATAAAAAAGAATATAAAACATGCAAACGACAAAGTAAATTTTCGATGCCACTCAACCCAATGTCGGTTGATAGCTTTTTGAGTCCCCACTTTTGACATGGATCGAAAAAGAAATTCGTTGGTATTATTATCTGCTTTAGTAACAGCATTCCTCAAAATAGAGGTTCGTATTTCTAAAGACTTGTTGTTCAAAATTGTATCCATCGGTGCAACTTCAAGATTGGGTACTAAACGCTCTATGGAATCCTTTTTTGAGTCGTAAGAATTTCGGAAAGAAAGATAGGAGTAGGACTTCATCTGTTTTCTATCCACCAGATTCATGCTATCCATTTTAAGATTCATAGAATCAATTGAAAATTTCAGTTCAGCAGAATTTTTCGAAACCCAGTTTGAACCTACGTTTTCCTCCAAAACGCTGTCATCCATTCTGTTGAAATTCGCATCAAAAGGAACAAGCATTTGCTTGGTCTTAAAGTCTTCGCGACTGTAAGGGACAAAATCTTCTGATTTTTTAGTAGAGCCTAAGTTATCGCTTTGGAAGTTTTGAAATTGCTGTCCATGATGCATCGTGAAAATCAACGAAAGTTTATCTTCCGAAAGTCTCATTGAAGCCGAATCACAAACTATTACAGCCATATTGTTAAAACCTTTGGATACATCATATATCATCACATCGTACAACATACCTGTTTTTCGATTTTTTTTCTCTACAAATATGTTGTAATTATCAATGTCTTTGTAGAAAACACCTTCAGGAATATCTAATTCAGGTGATTTTTGTCGGATAGAAATCAGAAGCGAATAAAATTTCACTTGTATTTTGGGCATGGCGTAATTTTGGAAAAAAAATGCACCAATACTGATAAATATAATTAGGATAATCAGAGGTTTCATGGTTTTGAGCAAAGGAACCCCTGCCGATTTTATTGCCAGCAATTCCAGTCGTTCTCCCAAATTGCCAAATACCATAATTGATGCAAGTAATATGGAGAGTGGTAAAGCCAAAGGAATGAGATTGAGCGATGCATATAAAAACATTTCGCCCAAAACCTTTAACTCTAACCCCTTTCCTACCATGTCCTCAATGTATTTCCAAAGAAATTGCATCAGCACTAAAAACAGGCAGATAACAAATGTCATTGAAAACAACGGCAGAAAAGTCTGTAGTATAAAGCTATATAATCTTTTTAAGTGGAATTTTTTCTTCATCAATACCAAACAAAATCACATTTGAATTAGTAATACAAAGATAATAAATTCGTTGGTTCTAAACTGATTTATATGTATCAAAAGTAATTAAATAGTCTTTGAGAAAAAAAATGAAAAGATGTTCGGGCTTTTCCAGTTCGGGCTTTTCCATGTATTAGATTCAAGAGTAATTTTTTTCTGTTGTGAAATTTATCAGACATTGCAGTGCAACCTCTCTTACATTAGCGCAATAAAATTGAGGTTGCACAAAGGATTTTAGACTCAAAGCACTATCTCACTACACCACACTGTCATTACCTCACACCACACACCACACACCACAATACCACCTTATATCCCCAGGCGTCTCTTCAATAGGTCAACTTGGTTTTCCCACATGAAAATTGCATCTTCTTTATCCGAAGAATTTGCAAAATCGGTTATCTCTAATGCCATATCTCCTGTAAGATCTTGTATATTAATTTTAAACTCGAAGTAAAAATCCGGATTGTCCTCAACCAACCAACTGTATCTAACTTGGGACATTGGTTTTTTCAAAATCATTTCTGCATTCAGCGCTTTTTTGTCCCAAATAAAAGTAAAAAACCTTTCATCTTCTAATAAAACTTTCTCTGCAAACCATTCTTCTAAAGCACTGGGTTCGGTCAACATACGCCATACACTTCTTTGAGATGCATTTCCCAATACAAACTCAAGACCATATTTCTCTTTTCTCATGAATAAGGGTTCTGTTAAATTTCTTATGTTTCACAAGATACATCTTTTTCAACAAATTACCAATAATTTAATCGGAATTTAACGATCCAAAATCATAATTTATCTCTATTTTATTGTATAAATAGCATCTGCATAAAATAATTTTCATAAGGTCTTCGAAAAAAAAAGATCAGAGATAAAAGATAAAGTTTGCGAAGTTTTTGAAATAAAATTATCGTTATGCAATGCTCCATTGCATTAAAAACGTAAGAACAGATGGGATATGTGAAATTTTGCGCCTCTACGAATAACATCTATTCCACACATCTCATCACGAACCTCGCATCATTTAAATTAACATCATTTAATAATTAGTTGTCATCAACTTGCCACTTACAACTTTCTCAAAAGGGAATATATTCCACAAAGGCTTCTATTGCTTCATATGATGCCAAACCTAACTTCCAATAAAGTTCTGCGGTTGCACGGTTTCTGTCCTCAGATCGTTGCCAAAACAGTCGCTCATCGCCTCCTAAGAAAGGAGCGTTCTCCATTTGAGATTGGTGTTTAAGGATAGAGTTTCTTTTTTGACGAAGTTCTTCGGGCGAAAGAGGTACTGCCATTTCAATATGGTCAATCTCCCACTCCATCCATGCACCACGATACATCCAGATGCGACAATCTTTCATCCATGCATCTTCTTTTATTATATCCACTGCAGCTAAAATTGCATCTAAACAGACTTTGTGTGTTCCGTGTGGATCGGCTAAATCTCCTGCTACATACATTTGATGTGGTTTGACGGTAAGAATGAAATCTTTCACAATGTTCACATCCATTTCCGAAATAGGAGATTTTTTTACTTTTCCTGTTTCATAAAAAGGTAAATCAAGAAAATGCACATTTTCGTTTGGTATTCCAATATAGCGAGTTGCCGTTCTGGCCTCTTCTCTTCGTATACGTCCTTTAATGAACAAAATATCCGGAGTATCTAAATCTTCTTTTGTTTTTTCGTTCATCAAATAATTGAGAATCTGTCGATATTTTTCTCGTAACTCTATGTTCATTGGATCATATTTTTTGCGAACACTGTTAATGAACGAGATGTAACGAATAACTTCTTCATCACTCACAGCTATATTACCAGAAGTCTGATACGCAACATGTACTTCATGTCCTTGATTAACCAACCGTTGAAAAGTTCCTCCCATGGAAATTACATCATCATCGGGATGGGGACTAAAAATTATTACTTTTTTTGGATATGGAGTAGCTCTCTCAGGACGGTATGTGTCGTCAGCATCTGGTTTTCCACCCGGCCATCCGGTAATGGTATGTTGCAGATCGTTAAATATTTTTATATTTACATTGTAAGCCGATCCGTATGTAGCCAAAAGTTCGCTTAAACCATTTTCGTTATAATCTTTATTTGTTAATTTAAGAATGGGTTTATCTACTTTATTACACAACCATACAATGGCGCGGCGAATAAGTTTATTATCCCATTCACAGCTTGTTACGAGCCATGGATAACTTATTCTTGTTAAATTGTCTGCAGCAGAAAGATCAATTACTACTTTAACGTTTTCGTGTGTTTGCAACATAGAAGCAGGAACAGTATCCGTAACCGGACCTTCCACCATTTGATAAATGCTTTCCGCTTTTTGTTCACCCCATGCAACCAATGTGATTATTTCTGCTTCCAGCATATCTGATACTCCCATTGTAATTGCACTTAAAGGAACTTTGTCTTTCGTTCCAAAAATAGGTGCTGCATCGTTGATGGAATCATTATCTAAAACAACCAAACGTGTTTTAGAATAAACATTACTACCCGGCATATTGAATCCAATATTCCCTTTGCTGCCAAGTCCTAACAATAGATAATCTAATCCGTCGAATTTATCTAAATCAGCTTCAAATTTTTCATACGAATCTAAAACATTTTCTTTCTCAACCATTACATCGGGAGAGTAAATATTTTCAGGTTTAATGTCGATATGATTTAAAAATGCTTCTTTCAAAAAATGCAGGTTGCTTAATGACTTGTCAACTAATGGATAATATTCATATGTGTTAAAAACGACCATGTTCTTAAAGCTCACTTTATCTTCTTTATGTATACGCACTAACTCTTCATATACACTTTCAGGAGAAACACCGCCCGATAATCCCAAAACAAAAGGGCGATTATTTTTTTGCTTTTCAAGCATAGTTTTTACGATTTCTTTTGCAACTTTTATCGAACCTTTTTCGATAGTTTCAAATATACGGGTGTTAATTTTCTCGTAACGCGTCAAAGCGGATTCTTCGAATGCATTTTCAGGTTTATAATACCTTTGAGGGATGCGTTCTAAAGAAATTTGTGAACTTAAATCTAATCTCATAGTTGTATAATGATTTTTTAATATTTTTCGAATGATTACTATGGTTTATTGATAATATTGAGTTTCAAAAACCAACAATAAGACCAAAGATACCTATAATTTAAACGTGTTTACCAACAAAGATAATCAATTTATTTAAAAAGGAGATGAATTTTTAATTATGAATTACTAATTACTAGACATCATCACTCATCATCCATCACACACCAACTCATCACTTGTAACCACTTATCACTTACAACTGTTTTGCTTCTGTCTTCGCATCTCTTCTTCTATTCACTTGTGCATAAATAATAAGTGCAATGGCAGAAATTGCACCAATTCCTACAAAGTAGTACCATATATAATGTGCGTGTGCAGTTGCCGCAGAATAGGAAATTGTGTCTATCACTCCATTGGTATCCATAAACAAGCGAGGATCGGGACAATATTTCTCTAACAAGAAACCCGATAATCCAAAAGCAAACAGGAACGAAAAAAACGAGTGAAGATGACTAAACCCTAAATACAATCCCTCCTCCCCTTCGGGAGCCTGTAATGAGAAATACTCTAAATAGCGGGGCGAAATGAAACATTCTGCAAGCGCTTGCATACCAATACCAATAATCATCATAAACGCAACAGGATGCATACCCAAAATTGAAGGAATGTCTAACTGATTACCAATAGACATAACCAAAGCCGAGAAAGGAATTATAAACATTCCTATTAGCATAGAGGTGAGTGCTTTTCGATTCTTCATAAAAGAAGTAACAAAGTTTACAGAAATAAACACAACCAAAGGATTCACGTTTGCATACCAGCCGGGCGATGCACCTTCGCCAATCAATCGGATCACATATTTGGGCATAGTGGCATACATTTGGCTTTGAATCATCCAAAACCCACTGATAATAATCATCAACAACATTAATCGTCCATTCATTGCCACCTTTAGCATGGAACGGCCAATTTCACTAAAACTTTTACCTTGACCTTCGGTCTTGGTTGATTTGTAGAAAAAGATAACCAGTACCAATGCAGCAAAAGTCATGAAAGCCGAGAAATAATTGAGATAAACCAATCCTTGGTCTCCCATACTTCTGCGAAGTGGATCAACAACAGTTTTTCCAATAAAGGCTCCGATATTCACCATCATATAAAAAATGGCATAACCTTTAGCACGATTTTCGGTAGTGGTTTCTCTTGCAATGGTGCCCGATATAACTGCTTTGATAAAGGCTCCGCCTATCACCACAAAAACTAAAACGGGTGCAATAGACCATCGTAGCCAACTCTCGTTGAGTCCGGTGAAAGTTGTTGTCATCTCATAATTTACCAGTCCTGCACTTTCCAGCAACGTTGGCAGCAGTCCCAATCCGCCATAGCCAATGGTGAGAAGGAAAAAAGCCAAAATGATGGCTGATCTAAATCCAATTCGGTCGGCATATGCACCTGCAAAAGTTGGCAACAAATAGAGCGAAGCTGAAAAAACACCGGCAATAATACCGGCCTCAACGTCAGAAAAACCCCATACATTCGATAAATAAAGGGTTATAACTATAAAGACGGCATAATAGGCTAACCGCTCAAGAAGTTCTACAAAATTTGCCGTCCAAAATGCTTTTGAGTATTTAATCATTGCTCCAATTTTTAATTTAGGGTTTGTAATGAAATAGGTTGACTGTTTGAAACGAAGCTAATTTATTAGTTAGCGACTTGAAAATCATGCGAATAGCAAGCCATTTAATGAATTTTCAAGGAAGTTAAAGGACAAAAGAGCAAGTTTAAAGCGTCTATTTATTTCAGCACAATCCCCCTTAGTGTAAGATTATGTTATATTTTTTGGGCAAAGATAATAAAATAACCACCGTGTCTCCCTCTTTTACAGGTAGCTTTTGGGAAAGTATATTTGAACTCGAAGTTCAAATACGTGATAAGATGCGACTAACGTTAATCCATCTCAACAACCGTAATACCTGTTCCACCAAACTGCACATGTTCGTCGCGATAGCTCTTCACACCATTGACTGTGCCCAAATATTCGCGAATAACCTGGCGCAAAGCGCCCGTACCGGTGCCATGTAATATGCGCACGCGCCCTACTCCCACCTGAATGGCGTCATCAATAAAATACATTACGGCTTGCAAGGCTTCATCTGCTCGCATACCACGCACATCAATCTCTTGTTTGAAATCTAATTTCTTATTATAAATAATGTCAGACGATGATTGGTTGTAGAAGCCCTTATTTAGGTCTTCTTTTTTGAGTTGATTTTTGGTAACTCGTTCCAATTTATTGATATCAACTGTAGTTTTGATTGTGCCAAACGCAACCGTTGCTTTTTTGCCTTGTACTTCTATCACTTTGCCAGAAGCTGTTTGTCCTTGCAATCTAACATTGTCCCCCGACTGCAAGGAGGATTTGTCAGCAACAGATTGATTAATCGATTTTGCACGCTTCTTTTTAGGTTTATGAGTTTTTCCCCCTTTTTGAGCAACCTTTGCTTTGAATTCACTCAATGACTCGCGCGCTTGCTTGGTGCGCTCTTTGTCAGCTTGAGATTCTCGAATCTCGCGAATAGTATTTTCGATACGAGCATTGGTATCGGCCAACAATCGTTCAGCCTCTTCTTTGGCTTTCGCTAATATTTCTTTTTTCTGTTTATTTATCGTTTCAAGATTGCTCTCATAATCGGAAGTTATTTCACTCAACCGTTTGCGTTCGCGTCTTATTTCGTCTCGCTTGCGGTACCAATAGCGCTTGTCGCGTGAGATATCCTGCAAGTATTTATCCATATTGATGTAATCGCCCCCAACTTTTTCGGAAGCATGAGCAATTACTTCTTCGGGCAGTCCAATTTTTCGTGCAATTTCCACAGCAAACGAACTGCCGGGATTGCCGATGGAAAGGGTGAACAGCGGTTGCATCAAATGACGATCATACAACATAGCACCGTTAATAACTCCTTCATTTTCGTTGGCAAAATGCTTTAGGTTTTGATAGTGTGTGGTGATAACGCCAAACGATTCTTGCGCATTAAATCTCTCTAACAATGCCTCAGCAATGGCTGCACCAATTTCAGGCTCAGTACCGCTTCCAAACTCATCAATCAAAAGTAGCGACTTTTTGTTGCAGTTTTTCACGAAAAACTTCATGTTCAGCAAGTGCGAACTGTATGTGGAGAGGTCATTCTCTATGGATTGTTCGTCCCCAATATCAATAAAAATATCATCAAACACGCCCACGTGAGAGTTCTCTTTCAGCGGAATCATCAATCCACATTGCACCATGTATTGTAGCAATCCAACAGTTTTTAGACAAACCGATTTGCCTCCGGCATTGGGACCTGATATAATGAGTATTCTGTTTTCACCTTGCAATGTAATATCTAAAGGCACAACTTTTCGGTTCTGTTTTGTAAGTGTTAGATAGAGCAATGGATGATAGGCATGCACCCAGTCTATCTTTTGCTTGTTCTCTATAGATGGTTTGATGGCATTGATGCTCAAACCAAACTTAGCTTTGGCACGAATAAAATCAATTTGCGCCAAAAAGTCGTACGATTGCAACAAATCGGGTAAATAAGGGCGCAAATAATCGCTAAATGCAGTCAATATTTTTATGATTTCTCTGCGTTCGTCATTCTCCAGTTCTCTCACTCTGTTGTTGGCTTCTACAACTTCACCGGGTTCAATAAAAACAGTTTTACCCGATGCTGATTCATCATGCACTATACCTTTTATTTTTCTTTTGTACGACGGGTTTACAGGAATTACCAATCGCCCATCACGCATCGAAGGAGTCACATCTTTATCAACATACCCTTCCGCTTGCGCTTTGCGCAAAATGGAATGCAGACTTTTTGAAATATTGTTGATGGCGCTTGTCAATTGACGGCGAATGTCGGCCAACTGTGGTGAAGCATTGTCTTTGATTTGTCCGTTAGCGTCAACAATAGCATCGATACGTTTAGTCACTTCGGGATAGATCACTACGTGCTCCGCCAACGATAATAAGTTGGGATAAGATGGCTCTGAATCATCTTCCTTGTTAAGAAAAGATACAATGGTATTGATGGTTTGCAACGAGCGTTTGAGTTGAAACATAACCGGAGTATCCATCCATGTTCCTACCACCCTAATGCGTTTCAACATGGGGCGCACATCGTAGAAATGATCGGACGGAAAGTTATCTTCTTCCTCTAAGATATGCACAAATTCATCCACTCGGTTAAGACTCAACTCTATTTCGCCGAAATTAGCGGAAAACTTTATCTCTTCCACTTTTTCGCGTCCAAGCGTACTAAGACAATTGGAAGCTAACAGCTCTCTTATTTTCTGAAATTCTATTTTATGTTCGAAATTATCCGGATAAATCACTATACGTTTCTATGATTTTAAATTGGTTTGTATTTACAAAAGTACACTAATTAATTGAAATAGTAAGAAGTGGTAAGTGATAAGAAGTGACAGTAGGCTGTTATTTAGTTATAAGCGAGATTCTTTTAGATATTTGAATTTTTTCAGCACTGTTTTAATGGAACGTCGCTCGCGCCGATTTATAATCGGTATGCTGCGAAGCAGAAAGAATTTAAATAAGTAAAAGTTCGCTAACGCGACACACGCATTGCAAATGCGCGCGAGCGACTTTGTATAAGAAAAGACACTTTTTGCTTCGCAAACATACGGTTTACAAAACCGCGCGAGCGATGTTTGAACAACAAAAGTACATTAATTATACGTAAAAACGATAAATAATGCAAAGTGTTAACGCATGGAACAATAATTTGATTGAGTTTCCGTTTTACGTGTGGAAACATTATCTTTGAAACTTAAAATATTTAGTCGTAGCAATGCTACCTCCCTTTAAATACTAACAACATTTTAATTATCCTTCTATGAAAAAATATTTCCTCACAGCCTTTCTGCTTTGTTACACAGCATCAACTGCTATTTTCGCCGCCACCGTAGATACCGTTCTTACATTCAGTCAATCAATGAACAAAGAGATTCCAGCCGTTGTTATTATTCCCGATTCTTACAACAAGCAAACAAATTATCCCGTGTTGTATCTTTTGCATGGACATGGTGACAACTATGCGGGTTGGGTTAACAAAACGGATGTGAAAAGTATTGCAGATCAGTATAACTTTATCATCGTTTGTCCCGATGGGAACGTATCCAGTTGGTATTATGATAGTCCTATGGACAGCACCTCGCGCTACGAAACATATGTTGCTCAAGAATTGGTTAATTGGATTGATACCAACTACTCTACGGATACAAAAAGAGAAGCACGTGCAATCACCGGACTTAGCATGGGCGGACATGGTGCACTCTATCTCGCATTTAAACATCAAGATATATTTGGAGCTTGTGGGAGTATGAGCGGCGGCGTAGATATCCTTCCTTTTCCCAATAATTGGGGAATCAAAAATCAATTAGGTGAACAATCTGCTTATCCCGACATTTGGGAAAACAATACGATTGTGGGAATGCTTCATCTGTTATTGCCCGGATCGTTAGAAATTACCATTGATTGTGGAACGGATGATTTCTTTTATAAGATGAATGTGCGTTTGCACGACGAACTCAGCTATCGAAACATTCCGCATACTTTTATATCCAGACCCGGCGTTCATAATTGGGAATTTTGGAACAGTTCCATCAAGTATCAATCCCTCTTTTTTGCCGATTATTTTAATCAAATACGCTAAAATATTATGAAAAAAATATTTGTCACTCTTTTCATTCTATTTATTTCTATTGGTTTGCAGAGTCAAATCTCTGTAAAACCTTTTAAATTTGCTTTGGTAACCGATACGCACATTGGTAATCCAAATAACGATGAAGATCTACAACGAACTGTGGACGATATCAATCAAAATATGCCCGAAATTGAGTTCGTAATCGTCTCTGGTGATGTAACTGAGTTTGGCTCGGATGAAGAGTTGACTATTGCCAAAAATATATTGGAACAACTTAATATGCCAATCTACGTAATTCCCGGCAACCACGATTCCAATTGGTCGGAAAGTGGAACCAATAGTTTCCTGAAGATTTTTGGGGCAGAAACTTTTGGTTTTGAGCACAACGGATATAAATTTTTTGGCTTGCCATCCGGTCCAAATATGCGAATGGGTCCCGGACAAATTCCACGTGAAGGTATTGAGTGGTTTAAAGAGCAACTTGTTCAAACTGATAAAGATATGCCCCTAATATTTGTAAATCATTACCCCATGGACAATTCACTCAACAATTGGTTCGAAGTGATGGATATGCTGCAACCTTACAATGTGAAAGTAATGTTGTGCGGACATGGACACACCAATAGAGCGCTGAATTTTGAAGGGGTAAATGCAGCAATGCTGCGCTCTAATTTGAGAGCTAAAAATGATTTTGGTGGATATAATATCGTATCGGTAACGCAAGATTCAGTTTCCTTTCAAGAACGTGTGGTCTCCGGCAGAACGCTTGACCCATGGTTGAGTTACTCCACTTCAGGCCGTCCCCAATGGGAGAAAAATCCTCCACGTCCCGATTATTCAATCAACGATAATCATCCCTTTGTGAAAGAAATATGGGCGATACAAGAAAACGGAGATATGGGTGGCGGTATGGCACTGCAAAATAGAAATTTGGTTTATACTACAACCAAAGGAGAAATTAAAACCGTTGATTCACGAACAGGTAAAGAAAAATGGAGTTATCAAACGGGTGGAAAAATTTATTCCACTCCCACCCTATGCGACAAAATCGTTTGGGTAACTTCCACCGATAAAAACTTATATGGCTTGAGCCTGGCAGACGGAAATCCATTATTTACGCTGGTAAACAATCAATCCGTTGTGGCATCGCCGGCTTGCGACAAAGAGATCGTTCTCGTACCGGGAACAGATGGCATTTGTAATGCCTGGAATCGAAAAAGCGGAAAGCTGGTGTGGAAATTTGATCTGATTAAAAACTTTGTGCTTACACGTCCGGTGGTAAAAGATGGCGTTGTATTCTTTGGCAGTTGGGGCAACGAGTTTTATGCATTGGAAACAGCAACGGGAAACTTAAAATGGAAATGGTTTAACGGACAAAAGAACCGTATGTTTTCTCCTGCTCAGGTAGTTCCGGTAATCACGCACAACAAAGTATTTCTGGCATCTCCTGATCGATTTATGACTGTATTAGATGAGCAAACCGGAGAAGTTATCTGGCGGCACAATGATCCCGACAATCGCGTACGCGAATCAATTGGTATGTCGGAAGATGGAAACACTGTTTATGCAAAAACAATGGACGGCGACATCTTGGCTATTGACGCTACATCTAATGAAAGAGTAATTAAATGGATTTCTTCGGGCGAGGATATGGGATATGAATTGACCCCGACACCAGTTGTTGAGAAAAATGGCGTAGTCTACTCACCAACAGATAAAGGGTTGATATATGCGTACGATGCAAAAGATGGACAATTTTTATGGAAGTATCGGATTTCGAGCGGATTAATCAATATGATTTTACCGACTGATGGCAATGAATTGTATGTTTCGTCAATGGATGGTAAAATGGTGAAACTGAAAGTGTCGGGGATTTAATCCAAACAAAAGTCGAAAGCCAATTTGCTCGCACACATAATGTTAGACTTATTTCGTGTTAGCGAAACATTATTTGTTTTAACGTAAACTTGGTAAATACGTACCGGCAAATTATTTTGTATAACATCAATCAATAATCAAGAAAAGCTGAAAGGTTGAAATACCTTTCAGCTTTTCTTGATTATTGATTGTTTACTCCTACAAAGTATACTTTGCCTAAATTATTAGAATCTTAATGCAGCATTTAACTTAGTGTCTTTGTTAGGTAAGTTTTCTTGTTCTACCATAAAAACCTTACCGCCTTTCAAGAATGTCTTGCGTGCAGCTAAGTCAAGTAAACAAATGTCCATCTCTTTTTTGGTTTCATGGATTTCAACTTTTGCTTCTTCCGGTTTATAAATACCCCAAGCATGTTTGCCTTTTGCAACAAACAGGGTGCTGATTCTTCCACTATCTGCGGCAATAATTGTCTCCTTCAAATCTGATACTTGAGGGACATTACCATCTATTAACACCTCTTTTTTATCAGTTTTTACTTCATCAAAATAAGGTTGTAATATTTCTTTAGCTCGTTCATGCAAGACTTGAGCACTTTCTTCTTCAAAATTACCTGATAGATACTCCGGATATATATTCTTGTAAGATGAGTATTCCTTAAAATGTCCAAAAGTTGATTCAACAGACGCTATTACAAGCGGTTCACCATCGAGTCCTATTACATTAGTCAATGCCCTGTTGATATCTTCCAAATAAAGTCTCCACTCTTTATCTTCAATATCAGTTTCGCCTTTTCCATACGAATATACTTCTCCATCTCTTCCTCTACTCCCAACACCGTGGATGTTAACATTCTGCGATACTGTATCCTTACCTAATAAATCTTTAAAAGAAGAAGGAAAGTCCTCGCCGGTATCTATTTCAGTAATGTGTTGTTGTGTGGCTTCAAAAAGTCTGTTTTTGTTCTGACTTAGCGTGAAGATATAGAACGAATCTTTCTTATTGAAGAATGGAAGCAAAGGTAAAAGATAAAATGTATGAGATACTACCGAAAATTCTTCTACCTCAATTGGCAAAGTATAATATTCAAAACTCGATTTGCATCTAAAAATGGCCAATGACTCGCTCAAGTTTCTGAAAAGTGTTGAATCATCTAACATTCCATTTATTGGCTTTAGAAAATCTTCTATTTCGCGCGGTTTCAAACCTAATGCTCCAAGTTCTTTCTCTGTCTCTTGCACATGATTCTTCAATTTTATCATGCTTTTGTCCCTATTATCGCCACCTCTTTGGATAGGGATATAAATAGAAACAGCGTAATCGCAACGAGTTTTCGCAAGTTCTTGAAATTTCATTCTATTGAATGTTGTCATATAATGTAGTTAAGTTTATTCTCATTAGTCAAACACACCTTTTTTGATTTATCAAAGTTAATGTGCCCTCAGAAAATGAATGTTTTACGGCATTATTACCTGTAAGTGTAAGTATAGTCCTGAAGCAAAAGAAGAATGGAAATGAGTTTTCCTTTTGTTCCTCCATTACAATTCGGAAAAATAGGACGCAGTTCTTATGACTCACCAGTTGGATGACATCAATACATATCCTGCGATCATTATAACCAATGTCATCGTATTATTGTTTTCGTTTTCATCCTCTTTGTACAAAAATTGTTGCGATATTGATATCGTCAATGTCTAAAGTTCACATTCTTAAAATTGCATTTACACTACCGCTTAATAATATACACGAAATAAAGGACAAATACAAGTATAGAGCCGGATATACGCCATTTGTTGCATAATGAACTGATGTGAGATAAATGATTTTATGAAATAAGTTGGCTGTTTTTTTGTAAGGTCAAACTGTTATATATATGATTACAAGGGAGCTTTTCCGCGCTTGTGTTTTTGCAAAGCATATGTTCATGTAGCAAAATATTCTTTGCTACGTGCAGACACGAACTGAAAATTCACGAAAGTGACAAATAATTATATTTATTTCAAATGGGAAAAGCCGGGTTGTTTTCATATTCTCCCGGTGCAGGAATCCTCGCCCTCTTCCAAGTTTCATTAACTTGTCTCTTAAAGTCACCGCCATGTCTATCTTTTTCTATCCAAAATGATTTATTCAAATACTTAAGAGTTAGCGTATAATCTATTCTATTTGAAACACCAATAAGAGATTTGTTCACATGATATGTAATGACCTCTATATATTCATCCGATGAATCCACTAAAATAACTCCTTGGCTAGTGATTATAGCATCTCCATCAATGTATACAAATATGGTATAGGTTGCATTGGAATTAATGACCATAAAAGTACAAGGATAAGCAGTTATTTCTTCTTCTTGATCATCAATAGATGATTTTTCTAAAGACCACACACCCACAAATGGTTCAATTGAGTTCTCCCATTTTTGTGCAGTGATTTCTCTATCCTTCTCTTGTAGAGAATTCTTAGCTGATTTATTTAATTCGTTATCATTTTGAGCAGTTACTACACCACTCATCAGCATACTAATGATAAAACCCAGACAAATGATTAATCTTTTCATACCGTTTTTATTAAATGGGTTATATACTAAACAATACAACTGTTAAATACCTAAAGTTATATAATAATTTAGACATATCAAACAAAAACAGACATTGTTTTAATGATATATTACGTTTTGTTTAAGTGTTTTTGCTACATTTCAAATAACTTAATACGAAAATTTAGCTGTTGCTAACAAACAACTCTTAATGTTACGATATAATCAATACTATCCAATACTAAACGCATTTTCCCTTCTTTACAGTCAATAGAGATTCAATGCTTGCTCGATGTTTCGTTTCGACAAAAGAACTCATACCTTAGTTTCCATCTATTTAGCATTAAAAAATTTTTCTGTTGCCAACGAACTTACTTTGGGTTTGGTTTCTTTTTTCACTGTCTATATTTTTAAATGCTATGTATTCGATTGGTAGCGGAAGTTATACAGTTATATACTCTGATAATTAAAACAATAGTAATGACAGATTTGTTCTATTATAAGAAACTGTATATAGACCTACTTAATAGTAGAGTGATAAAGATTCAACTTTTCAAAGTCCTCTATTTGATTTTATGAGTAAAAAGAAGGGATTTTGACTTTTCAGAGTATCCTCAAGATTAAACAAAAGGTTATATATACTAGAAGTACAATAATTAATTTAAAAATATGTAAAAAGATATGAGCAAAAATAAGAACAACTCGAATCCATCTGAAAGTGTGATCAAGAAAGAAAAAGATGATAATCAGAAAGGTTATCCTTCTTATGATGAAAGCAAAGATATTTATGAGAAGTCTGAGAAAAAATCAGAAATAAATCCAGAAGACATCTCCAAAAATAAAGCTTTAAACAGCACGAATGCTGTAAGACGAAAAGCTTTGGATAAAAAACACAAATTAACTGGAAAAGATCTGGATGTCCCCGGCTCAGAATTAGATGACGCTCAAGAGGCTATTGGCAGTGAAGATGAAGAAAATAATTATTACAGTTAGGTCGATGATAACCATGAAGACCTGAAACAGGATAAGGGAGTTTAGATAAATAAAGAATATCCTCAATATGTTGTTCAAAACGATAAGAACGAGCATTTTGCAGGAGATAAAGAAAAGTACTTACGAAACTGAGTAAGTAAATATTAATCAATTAAAAAAGGAGAATTATGTTATTCAAAGCAAAAACATTAGAAAGTTACAATCTAAAAGGAACAGATGGCGAAATAGGGAGTGCAAAAGAATTTTATTTCGACGACAAATATTGGGCTATTCGGTATCTGGTTGCTGACACAGGAAATTGGCTCACTGGAAGACAAGTTTTAATATCTCCTTATTCATTAATTAGTGTAAATGAGGAAGAAAAGAACATCGTTGTCAACTTGAGCGAGAAACAGATAGAAGAATGTCCACCACTGGACAGTGACAAACCTATTTCACTTCAATTTGAAGTATCTTTTTTTGATTATTTTAAATTGCCACCATATTGGAACGGTAGACATATGTGGGGAGCTTGGCCCTATGTAATGCGTGAAGAACAAGTGTCTAAAACAGAAATCCAAGAGAAAGATTCATGGGATCCGCATTTACGCAGTACAAAAAGTGTAACTGATTATCGTATTCAGGCTAACGATGGTGAAATAGGTTATGTGGAGGATTTTGTAATTGATGAAGATACATGGGCAATTCGTTATCTGGTCATAGATACTAAGAACTGGTGGGGCGGAAAGAAAGTTTTAATTTCACCACAATGGATTGACCGTATTAGTTGGGATGAATCAAAAGTCTTCGTAAATCTTACGCAAGAGAGTATTAAGCAATCACCCGAATATTCAGATGACTTACTACTTACTCGAGACTACGAAGACCAACTACATCAACACTATAAGCAAAAAGGATATTGGATTGACGAATCAGTTGACAAATAAGTAGTTAGATTGAAGCAGTTATTTGAAATAATTTTTTAATATAGCTTACTCACAGGATGTTATGTTTTTGATGGAAATGTAATTAAAAAATATTTGAGATGAGAGGATAGACAAGGAATTAAACCCTGCCTTTCTATTCGATTATATATGTGGATAATTTTTCTATAAATTTCAAGAAAAGTTGATTTGTAGAGGGTAATATATTAAGCTTTGATAATGTGTTTTTTTGTTTTATCTTTATAGGGATTGATAAAATAAATAAATAAAGATGTTTTTGTAAAGTTAATATACGCATGTTATACCTTTTGATTTAATGTGTTTTGCATTTCTGTGTAAATTAAACGTTATGAGCATATTAAATGAAAAATATAGCAGAAAAACAAGAGGGTTATTAAAGAGAAACTTGTCTGGTTATAAAAGGTCTTTTGTGAAAAATCAGTGTCAAAAGTAACAAAAAATTTAGTTGTTGTCAGCTAAAATGTTAAATATCAAGCTTTTTAACCCGCTCCAACTACACAGAGGTTTGACAGGAAATTAACATATAACCTGCGACTATTCATACAATTTTTCCTCAAGATTCGTCAAGAATTGTATAAGCAATATAACAAAAGGCTTGTTTTAACTTTGTAAGAGTCTTACATAAACGACAAATATGAGTCCACTCCGATAAGTCCACTGTCCTAAATCACCTAGGGGGGAGAGAACCGTACAGAACTAATGAGAAATTACATGCTTTACTCCGAAACTGACAGTTACCAGAAACTTTTTCCGCAGCCATCCTTTCTGAAGAAGATATGGTTTACCAATTAATTAATAATAGTTTAGGACATAGACAGTGTCTTTTGTTATTGTTGAATGATAGATGTTTATAGATTTTTCTTGACTAAAATGTGGGAATGATGTAACTTTTTGCAATAATTGTATAACACTTTTAAGTGTCAATTGATGTACTTTAGTTTGTATAATGAAATTACAAGCATAAATTTATTAATGTAAGAGTTCACTCCGACAATCTTCTTTTTAAAAATGATTAGAAGGAGTCATCCTGTTCAAACAAAAGAAAGCTAAAGAAAAAAATTAAATATAAACTCTTTAAGATATTGTTTATATCACTTGTATTCAGCGTCTTAGTGTTGTAAACAACAACATGTGGGAAAGTTACGAGAGGGTATAGCTATTTATGCTCAAAACTCAATTTTATGTCTGAAACTCATTATTATTGAGCAAATTATAACCAAAATATCGAACATCAATTATAAAACTAACAAACCCCTGAAACTATCTCAATTTTCATCTTTTTGAAAAAAGAGGTTATAAGAGGGGACTCAAATATTTAATAACCAATATATATATAACATGATTTATTCAAAACCAAAATTTAAAGAAAAGTACGGAAATTTCATTAATGGAAAATTCGTAGCGCCAGTAGGCGGTGAGTATTTTGACAATCACTCACC
>JAQVGF010000155.1:3372-5232 GCA_028696875.1 Dysgonamonadaceae bacterium | reverse complement strand
ATCGGGACGCATATTTGCCACTGCACCCATCAACAATCCGCCTGCGCTTCCACCCATGGCCGCCAATTTATCGGCAGAGGTATATTTATCTTCAATCAGCTTCTCGCTGCAAGCGATAAAATCGGTGAACGTGTTTTTCTTTTTCAAAAGTTTTCCATCTTCATACCATTGCTCGCCCATATCGCTACCACCGCGAATTTGAGCTATGGCGAAAACAAAACCTCTATCAATTAAGCTATAAAAAGCAGTACTGAAATAGACATCAGAACTCATGCCATAACTTCCGTATGAATAGATAAGTGCAGGATTGCTGCCATCTTTCTTCAAATCCTTTTTGTAAACAATGGCCATGGGCACTTCCACGCCATCGGAAGCAGTTGCCCACAATCTTTCCACCGTGTAATCATCCGGATTAAAACCCGATGGAACTTCTTGTTCTTTTAGTTTTGTTGTAGATGCATCTTCAATATTATACTGATAAAGCGTTGTAGGTCTGTTGAGCGATGTATAAGAATAGCGAATGGCAGTGGCATCATATTCCGGATTTCCGATAAGCGATGTGCTATAAACCGGTTCGGGAAAAACAATCTCTTTCGATTCGCCTCCTGCAATAGGTTTCACTTCTATTTTGGTGAGTCCGTTTTGGCGCAATTCCAACGAAACATAATCTTCCAAAACATCCAAGCTTTCAATACGAACATTGGGATTGTGAGGAACAAATTCTGTCCAAGTCGATTTTTCTTCATATCCGGTCAAAGGAGTTTTATACACCTTACCATTCAAGTTCTCTTTATCTTTGTATTGCACAAAAAAGAGATCTTTATGTGCATGAACAGAATATTCCACATCTTTCTCGCGGGGCATAAACAATTTAAAATCCGACATTGGTTTGTCGGCCTGTATAAATCGTTCTTCCGAAGTTGTAGAACTTGCACTTCCAATAAAAATATAATCTTTGGTTTTACTACCCGATACGTAGGTGGAAAATTTCGCATCCTCCTCTTCATATACCAACTGACTCTCTTCAGCATCCAACATCTGACGTCGTATCTGATACGAACGTAATGTCTCATCGATTACTCCAAAAAACAATGTTTTATTATCATTTGCCCAGGCAACAGACGTGGCTCCATCAACTCTAAATCCTACGTCTTCGCCGGAAGCCAAGTCTTTGATGTGTAATTTAAATTCCGCATACGAACCCGATTCATTAAAGAAATAGGCAGCTTTGCTGTTATCGGGACTGATGGAGTATCCTCTAAATATAAATGCAGGCTTATCTTCTGCCATTTTATTTACGTCGAAAATAATCTCTTCCGGTGCATCCGGCGAACCTTTCTTTCTACAATAAGTAGGATATTGTTTGCCGGTTTCAGAGCGGGTGTAATAATAATACCCGTTTCTTAAAGTTGGATAACTCTCATCGTCTTCTTTTATACGACCCAATATTTCGTTATAAATCGTCTCTTGCAAATCTTTCGTCGATGCCATGACGGTATCCGAATATGCATTTTCCGCATTGAGATATTCAATTACTTTTGGATCGGTCTTGTCTTTCATCCAATAATAGTTATCGATGCGTTGATGACTAAATTCAACAAACGTATCCGGCTTAACTTCTGCGACAGGTGGTGTGGGAAAATCTGATTGTTTCAATATTTTATTCTCTTTTTGTGGATTACATGCGGTTGTTAATAATACAAACATAACCGCTAAAAATGGTACGTGTTTCATAATACGCAGGTTTTATAAGATTTTAATATACAAAGATAGAGAAATTTGGTTATAAAAATGTGATTTTGTTTTTTCGTTTTTTTGTTTTTTCGTTTTTTCTCCGACTCCGCTCGCGCGCATTTGCAA
>JAQVGF010000155.1:0-3272 GCA_028696875.1 Dysgonamonadaceae bacterium | reverse complement strand
CATTATTTGAATGATACGATTATAGCCAATTCGTGGTTTTCTAACAGACACGTGCTGTTTTTATCTGCTTTATTCAATAATTTTGTATTTGATTTCATCAACTTTATTGTATACATTTGTGAACGGAATTTAATGTTAAAAAAACAAGCTTATCTAAATGAAAAAACAACATTTACTTTTATTGGCTTTCATTAGCCTTATGGCGTTTTCAAGTTGTACAGGTAACAAGAAAACAGCCGATACAGATGTAGAACAAACAACGCTGTCGATAGACGATTTATTGGCAACGGCAGAACAAGAAACCGACAAAGTGGTTGAAGTAGAAGGAGTTTGCACCCATATATGTTCTCACGGTGGCAAAAAACTCTTTTTAATGGGTAGCGACGATTCCAAAACAATACGCGTTGAATCTAGCGATGCCTTGGGGGCTTTCAAATCGGAATGTGCGAATGCGATGGTACTTGTGAAAGGAAAATTGAAAGAAGAGCGAATTGATGAAGCTTACTTGATGAAATTGGAAAACGAATTAGCTGAAGGCACAGCTAAAGAACATGGTGAAGATGGTGAAGGGTGCGAAACCGAGCAAAAAGCACAAGGTCAAGACTCTGTGAGCAATGAAGCAGAACGCATAAAAAACTTCAGAGCCCGCATTGCTGAAAGGAATGAAACTGAAGGCAAGAATTATTTATCCTTCTACTATATCGAAGCAGATGAATATTCTATTTTATAAAAGATGTTTGGAAATTTCAAAAAACAGTTGAGAAAGTGGTCGCGAACTATTCATCGCGACCTTTCTTTCTTTTTCTCAGGAGTAATTATTATCTATGCCATATCGGGATTTGTCTTAAACCACAAAAACAAAATTAACCCCGATTATACTATTAAAACATTCGACTTCAATGTTGCCGGAAATTATCCGTTACTTAAAGATGACTTTACAAAAGATCGTGTCTTAACCATTTTCGAACCTTACAATGAATCTGGCAACTATACCAAACACTATTTCCCCAATGATAACTCAATGAAAGTTTTCCTGAAAGGAGGCTCCTCGCTGGCGATCGATTTAACTGATGGTTCCGGCATTTACGAAAGAGTTCGAAGACGTCCCATAATTAGTCAAATGAGCCGCCTGCACTACAACTCATACAAATGGTGGATCATATTCTCCGATATTTTTGCGTTCGCTCTCATCATTATCACTCTTACCGGTTTGGTTATGACACGAGGCAAAAAAGGTTTGTTAGGCAGAGGAGGAATTGAGCTAATAATTGGCATTTTAATTCCACTGGGATTTATTTTCTTTTGTTGAGAAAATTGATAAAAAAATGTGATATTGGTTTTTTGATTTTTCTTCACTCGCGCGCATCATACCAACGCGAAAAGGATTCGCGCGGGAGCGGTGCACACAAATAAATTCACTAATGCCGACGCGCGGGTTAACCACTACAACTGAACATTTTTTATATTATTAGGGCGAACACATTGGTATCGCCCTAACTGTTTCATTGATACTACATTATTTAAATGATACGATTATGGCCAATTCATAGTTTATATAATTGATCGTCCCTCCAAATTCTACGCTTTTATCACCTCAAAATCTACTTCCGACTCATATCCTTCCTTGATAACAGTGTCTGCAACTGAATTATTGTCCGACTCATCTTCACCATCCACAGTTTGCAGACTGTCAATATTCATTACAGCCATATCCATGGCAGGAGTGCTTTTCTTTTTAGCAAATCCAAAGCGATCGGCACTTAAAATGATACCAAAATAGGCACATGTGATGAGTGTAGATGTTCCGCCTCTACTAATCAAAGGTAACGGTTGTCCCGTGACGGGAATCAGGTGTACTGCAACCGCCATATTTACAAACGCTTGCATGGAAAGCATAAGCGCAGAGCCTAAAATAAGATATTTGGGAAACAGTTTTTCGGTTTTACGCGCAATCATGCCGGCTCGGATAAGAATAATAATGTAGAAAATGAGTACCATGGTCCCACCCAATAAACCCATCTCTTCCAAAATGATGGCATAAATGAAATCGGAATAGGCTTGTGGCAAAAAGTCGCGCTCTTTGCTGTTGCCGGGAAAACGACCCAACAAACCACCATTTGCAATCGCAATTTTTGAGTGTGCTACCTGGTAGTTTTCATCCGTAATTTGATAATAAGATGCCTCATCTTTATCGGGTTTGTTACCAAACCTATCTATACGTGCCTGCCAGGTAGATACGCGACTGAACGCACCTTTTCGTGTCCATTCTGTGGGTGTAACTTTCAAAATTAATACCGCTAAAATTAGTGCTGCAATACCAATAAGTGCCACTTTTGCCAATCGCTTGAAACGAACATTGCCAATAAACATCAATACAAAGCTAACTAAGAACAGTAAAAGCGCCGTGGATAGGTTGTCCATGGCAATGATGAGAGAGACACCGGTAGTGAGACCAATCATCCACTTAAAAAGGGTTCCCTCGTTGGCATCGTTTTGCTTGCTCAAAAGAAAAGCAACAGTACCCATGAGTGATATTTTTGCTATTTCGGAAGGTTGTATGGTCAATCCCATAATACTAATCCAACGCTCGGCACCATTTACGGTGGTACCAATAAAGGGCGTTAAGATGAGCAAGATAATGGAGCCGAACAGCACAAAAACCAACGACGAGAAGTAACGATAAGGCACATTGTGAATAAACAATATGACGCCCACACCACCCAGCAAAAAAGTTGCGTGCCGCAATATGGGTCCCCAATGATTTTGTTGACGATAGACAATGGTGCTGGTGGCGCTGAACACTTCAATCAATGATACTACGCAAAGTGCAATAAAAACTGACCATATAACTTTGTCTCCTTTGAAAATTTTGGAGAAAAACCCGGGTTGGGGTGTGGGGTCTGAGGTTTGCGTTATGGGGTCTGAGGTTTGGGGTTTGGGGTTGTTGTTATTGTTCATAGTGATTTCGTTTTATACAGTTATGGGTTATGGGTTATGAGTTATGGGGTTTGGGGTTTGGGGTTTGAGGTGTGTGAGTTATGGGTTATGGGTTTTATCTTTATTATTTGCTTTGGGGTCATTCCAATTCGTTTCTAACTCGCTTGCGCGTGTCGCGTAAACGAGAAAAAAATTATTTCTCGTATATACTATCTCACTTTTGTTACAACTAATATTCATTCAATTACTTTTTGCTTCGCAACACACGGTTTACAAAACCGCGCGAGCGGGATTCATGCTTTTTTCACGTTTATATCTTAGATTCATATTAGTGA
>JAQVGF010000154.1 GCA_028696875.1 Dysgonamonadaceae bacterium | reverse complement strand
TACCAATCAAACCTCAAATGTTTAACCGTTGAACCTTTGTTAATTAAAGTTGTGAGAGATTTTATTCCAATTTGAACCTGTTCATATACAAAAGAATCGGTGACTTCTTGATCACTTTTATCAGTTTTTACACCGGAAGAAATCATCGGTTGATCCGATATAAGTAACAATGCACCGGTAGGTATGCGGTTTGCAAAACCGCAAGTGAGCAAAGTAGCCGTTTCCATATCAACGGCCATGGTGCGAATTGTGCGCAAATAATTTTTGAAATCGTCATCGTACTCCCACACACGCCTGTTTGTGGTATAAACAGTACCTGTCCAATAATCCCTCTTGAAGTCTCTTATGTTAGACGATACTGCACGAAGCAAGCTGAATGCAGGCAAAGATGGAACTTCCGGAGGCAGGTAGTCATCGGAAGTACCTTCGCCTCTGATAGCAGCAATGGGGAGGATGTAGTCACCCAATTTGTTATCTGCTTTCAATCCTCCACATTTTCCTAAAAATAATACCGCATCTGGTTTCACAGCACTTAGCAAATCCATTATTGTTGCGGCATTAGCACTTCCCATACCAAAATTAATAATGGTTATTCCATTTGCTGCTGCATTTGGCATATTGCCATCTAATCCTAAAATGGGAACATGAAAATGCTCTGCAAAAATCTCTACGTACTTCTGAAAGTTGGTTAATAATATATGATTCGAAAAATCTTCCAATTTTCTTTTGGTATAGCGAGGTAACCAATTCTCCACTATTTCTTGTTTGGTTCTCATAAATACTTTAATTTTGTCACACATCACCATGCACACTGCATATAATGAAAACAAAGATACAATATGTTGCAATTAAACCTGCCTTTATTTGAGCCAAAGTTGAAGAAAATTGAGGGAGAAGTTTATATTTTCGATCAAATAAGAAGAAAATACCTTTTCCTATCACCCGAAGAATGGGTAAGACAAAGCTTTTTAAACTACCTGATCAATCACAAAGAATATCCTCACTCACTTATGAAAAATGAGGCTATTATTAAGTTGAATAATATGACGCGGAGGTGCGATACAGTAGTTTATAACAACCTATTGGAACCTTTGGTTATTATTGAATACAAACGTCCCGATATTAAAATTGAACAATCGGTTTTTGATCAAATTGTGCGTTACAACAGTGTTTTAAAAGTCGATTATTTAATTGTATCGAACGGATTACAACATTTCTGCTGTAAAATGAATTATGATAATCAATCGTATGTTTTCTTAGAAGAAATTCCTGAATACGGAAAACTAACAGCCCAATAAAAAAGCCAAACTATATTATAGTTCGGCTTTTTTATATCTTAAATTTTTTCTTAGAAACGATAACCTATTGTTAACAAACCCTTAAAAGTGTTGTTAGTAAGTTTGTATGGAGCGGCATCGATATATATCTCAGTTCTTGAATCGTCTGAAAAAACATTCGGATATGAATAGAGATCATCTTCCTGAGTTTTATAAACAAACGCCACATCAGCATAGAAGTTGCGATTGAATCTATAACCCAATCCTGCAGTAAAATAATTTGCATCTCCTTCCAGGCGATATGCCGTGTTAGAACCTGCTATCATGGCGTCTCCTTGTTTTGTTTTAAACGTTTTATCGTAGGGGTTTTGCATCCAAGCATATCCTAAACGACCGTAAAATTGAGGTATAAAACGATACTCGAAACCGGCACGAATAGTAGAGCTATTCTTGAAATCGCTTGTTATGTAACTATTGGTATTATTAAAATCGTCCGAGGGATAATAAGAACCGGAAGGTTCCGAATAGTTCATGCTTTTATAATTTGTCAGTTCATAATCCACACTTAAAATCATGCTTTGCCCCAATATAGCTGCTGCACTTACAATCCACTTATCGGGAGTTCTAAAATCATAATCTCTCCTAAAATTGGCTGTAGAAGTTATTCCGGGTTCGTAATTTGGATCCGTTACATATTCAGTAACATTTTCCTCTATTTCTGCTGCATATATATCAGTCATTGAGTACCAAGTTGGGGAATGGTAAGAAAGACCAAAACGAAATTCGTTAACCGGTCGATAAATTACTCCTATCTTTGCCCCCACTCCATTACCTTCTGATGTGAGCCAATTGCGCAAGTCAAAACCTGCATTTGCACCTCTTGCAAAATCCTCAGTGTTTTCTGAGTATAAATTATAATAGATGTCTGCTAATGATAGAGAGATTCCAATGTTAAGAACATTATTAATGGATGTCCCTACTGTAAATTCATAATTGTCGATTGATCCTCTTTCTGATAGATGAAGTGAATTATTTACTGTTTCATCATGGATTGGGGTATAATAGTACCCATCAGCATCCTGATTATCGTTAATTAAAAAAGAGTTAAATCCTAAAACAGACAACCACGGTTCTCCACTTTGGAAAGGATCGTAGTCTTTGTTGTTGGAATCAAACTCCAATTTGGTTGGATCTACTCCGCTTCCTCTACTGGATATGTCTGCCATGTAGTCCATTAACGAAGTATTTCGATTAGCTCCAAACGCACCAATTTTTCTATCAAAGGATTTTATTTTGTTGTAAGAAAAACCAAAATTAACCAATGGTACGTTGTAATTTCTAGTTGGAAAATAACCCACAAATCCAAGATTATGCATATTGAACTTGCTCTTATCATTTGAAATATCTCCGGCTTTAAAATTTTCGTTTGAAAAAACGGCCGTACCGGCTACTTCCGAGCTTCTGTATATTGCTATCCCTGCGGGATTTATTGCAACTCCTGTAAGATCGCCCCCTAATGCGCCAAAAGCTCCTCCCATTGACATGGCTCTTGCGGTTCCATACAGATCATTTTTGGAAAACTGAAGAGCTTCTACCTCACCCTGTCCGTATGTATAACCCACCATGAGCAGGAACGAAAAGAGTATATAAGTGATTTTTTTCATATTATTATCTTTTTTGTAGTTAATAAAAAAGCTACCTTAAAATAACACTACCGTATAATTCTAAGGCAGCTAATATGAGTTTAGATTTATAGTATTATACTATTGTACTTTTATTATCTGCGACCGCCGGAACTTCTGCCACTACTACCTGATGATCTGCTGCTACTTCCACCTCCAATAGAGCCGGATGAGGAAGATGAACTTCTGGTTGGGCTACTGTATGTTGATGAACGCGATGAGCTTGAACTGCTACGCGTTGGAGTAGACGATGATCTGTTGACAGTGCGTGTGGGTGTTTGATATGTTCCGGTTTGATTACTTCGTGACGGAGTTCTTTGAATTCCTTGTGCTGCAGAAGATGAACGTGAAACGCTGCTTCTGTTGTTTATTGCACTACTTCGTGAACTTCTAACAGGAACTGAACTTCTTTCATATACTCTTGACGAAGAACGATTGGCTCCTGAACGGGTAACTGTGTTTACATTTCCTCTATTTACAGCACTACTTCTATTTACAGCGCTACTTCTGGAAATTGTGCGCCCAGATCTGGAGTCGATAATATTTCCTGAGCTATCAACAATTCTTGTTCTTGAACCGGATGTTCCGCTTCTGTTTATTGCAGAGCTTCTGGAATCGCTTGCTGTTCTGTTATAAGCGTTGGTTGATCTTCCGCTTGCTCCGGAACGGCTAACTGCTCCGCTTCTTGAACTACTTAAACGTCCTGAATTTGAAACGCTTGATCTGCCACTACGGGAAGTTCTGTAAGCTCCTGTGCTTCTACCGGATCGATTATGCGTGAGACTGGAATAATAACCATCTCTGAAACCATATCCATATCCGCCGTAGCCACCATAGTAACCACCGTAATAGCCGTAGCCACCATAATACCATGGGCTATACCAACCGGAATAATAGAAGGGTGAGTACCATCCGCTATAACCCCATGGTGAATACCAACTGTTGTAGTACCAAGGATCGTACCAGCCACCATATCCATATCCATAACGCCATGGACTACGCCATCCGTATGAGTAAGGATAATACCATGAATCGTACCACGGATAAAAACCGCCCCAGCCGAATCCGAAATTTATATTGTAGTTATAACCTCTGTTTTCGTAATATTCGCTGTAGAGGTCATCGCCTACATAGATAGTAACTTCATCGGCTCCTGTAATTTTTACACTTGATTCAGGGTCGTGATATTTAATTATACGATCCGTATATTCATAATCGGTGTATTCTTCAACTGTTGCTTGACCGGTTTCATATTCTTCGTTTCCACTTCTGCGGTTGTACTCATCAATATTGCGACCATTGGCTTCAACTTGAACATTGGTGGCGTCTCCTTGGATTACCACAATTTTTTGTTTCTTTTGAGGTTCCTTCCTCTGTATTATTTGCTCTTGGCTTTGTTGTTCATCGGGATTTGCATATATATCATCCCATTCTTGAGATTGTCCAAGAATAGGTGTCAATAATAAAAATCCTGAGAGTAAGAATTTAATTGTTTTCATAGTTTGATGCTCTCCTATTTTTGTGTGTTATTTTTAATACTTATCCTATTTACTTTGTTTGACTTTGTAGATTCTAAATAGTTTAATTTGTTTTTCAAATAAGTTCTGTTATTCTTTCAGTGAATAACTCTCTTTAAACTAAGAAGCTGCCTATTTATAGGATGCAGTTATTCATCAATAGTTGCAAAAAAGGTGGTTAAAAATGGCTAATAATGTGATGTATGAGGTATGAGTGATAAGTGATGATAACCCCTAAACTTACAACTTTTTCCACTTACCACTAACAATCTGCAACTTCCCTTCTTATTTCAACAACTCAAACCTCTCTTTATAAGCCCAAAGTCCCAAAGCAGGATTAGAGATATAATAGAACTCATCGCCATTTGTGGTATTGTTCATGCCCTCTTTTAAGTATTTAATGGGATAACGTCGTATCATCTCATCAATATCTCCATATTTAAAGCCAACGCTTTCGATCTCTTCCCTTGTGAGATTTTCCGGGTTCTTTCCGGGACAATAAGTAATGCTGAATCGTCCTTCACTCGAGCCATGAATAAGATGTGCAGCAGCACTCAAGTTGTTACGCAGTTCTTCATTTTCATCTACAGCTTTCAGGGTCTGGGGTGTTCCAAAATATCCATATTTACGAATCAATCGATCAATCTCTTTGTCTTCTCCAAACTCTTTTAGTGCGGGTGCCAGTACTATCAATTCTCCTCCATCGGCAATCGCCATGCGCGTGCGATAAATAGCTTTGTTGCCCAACCAGGTGCTTTTAAATTCCGAAGGATC
>JAQVGF010000016.1 GCA_028696875.1 Dysgonamonadaceae bacterium | reverse complement strand
CGAATTTTACCTTCGTACTTTGTGTTTTTCATGAAGGATTTTAGTGTCCCTTCTCTTCCTGCCACAGGAAGAGTAGCATAAAACTCTTTTGAGTTGCCGCTTTTGTTTTGCATATGCAAAAGTAGATCGCAAAAGAATTCAGGACTCGCAGCATTTTGAGGTGCTAAACCGCAACCGTCGTGGAGAAACAAGGATGAGGTCGCTACGTTTTGTTGTTTCCAATATTTATCCACAAACTTAATTCCTTCTTCCAAAGCATCACTGTAAATATCACTATTTTGATTGCGTCCAATAGTACGGATTAAATGTTCTGCAAAATGATTATTGCTTTCTACGTTTACTTCACGTAAAATATCAGTAAGAGGTTTCGACGAATGTGTGTGAAGCACCTGCCCCACTCCATAACTTTGTGTTTTGTTGGTTTGACAGATTTGAGAAATATAATTTTGCTGAGCAGTTTCTATCTCTACCACATTGACTCCTTTTTTGCTCAATTCAGTCGCTAAGATTTCTCCCAACATCAATCCTGGATCCGGGATATCTCCTTTTATGCTAAACGACGTACGTCCCGCAGGGATATTGCCTCGCAATATACGTTCATATGAAAAAGGAACTCCGTAGATGTAACCATTGTCGCTACCTGTTGTGTTTAGTTTAAGATAATTGATAAACGTGAGTCCTTTTATTTCCGGTTCAGTACGAAGAATGACGGGACAACTATTTCGATTGGTAGTATCGAAAAAGAGACGATACGAATTATCGAAAACACTGATTCCATAGGCTCCGGCAGCATAGTAATTGCCCATATCAATCCATGTCCACTCATCGGACACGCCGTTATATCCAAACAAGTTATCCACAACATATAGTTTCAAATTATCTGTTTTCGAAAGTGCTGTTTGTAATGCTCCAGTCCAATCCATTAGAAAGGAATAAGGGTTTTCTTTAAATGCGGATGTACCAAGCGTTGGGTCGCCCGAACCAATGAGTAACAGTCTGGATGAATCGTGAGCATCCAATGCTAAAGTTGTAGTGTATTTGTAATTAGGACCTAACAATTCCAATGCAGTAGCCGTAGTGACCAGCTTCATAATGGAAGCAGTGGTTAAAGCTTTATCCTCGTTATGTGAAACAATCGTTTTCCCTGTGGTTAAATCTTTTACACAAACCCCGATGGATGCATGCTTCAATGCAGGATTTTGAATAAATTGCTGTAATGCCGGTTGAGAGTATACATTTAGGAGGATAAAAAGAAGGATGGCAAAGGAATAGAAACGTTTCATAAAATTATAGTTGAGTTTTAAGTTGGTTACGTTCGATATAAACATAAAAGAAAAAGTTGAATCAATAGGGAGTTATTTCAATAACTCATCAATTCTCTCCAATTCATATCCTCTTTTTTTCAATTCTTTGATTAAATCATCCAATTTATTGTACAGTTTATCAGTTCTGTCGGGATGCGTACCAATGTGTAAAAGTAATATAAATCCGTTCAAACTCTCTTTCTTTTCGAAAGAAAGAATGGCATCGAAAATCTCCCGGGACGAACGATAGTTGTTCATATCAGGAGTGGTGTAATCGGCATTGGAAGTTGTTCCGGGTGTGAAATTCACAACCTGAACATCCAAATTTTTAGCCCAGTTGCTTATTTCATTGTTATACCATTCGTAAGGAGGCATAAAATATTTAGGTGATTCTATGTGAAGCCCCGCTTCACGTATTGCCGAATAATTATTTTGCAAATCCTCCTTGAATTCATCGTACGTTATCAAAGTAGAATCCCGTTTTGTCCAATCGGCATATAGCAAATGCTTATCGGAATGTGGCGCCATATAATGACCCTCTTTTTGAAGCTGCTTTGCAAGCTTCGGAAACTTCCTATAAAAATCACCTGTGAGAAAGAAACTCCCTTTCACTTTGTTTTTCTTTAAAGTTTTGAGAATGATTTTCGCTCCGTCAGCAAATTCGTGCCCTGTGAAAATCAATGCAAGTTTTGGTTCATGCGCATTACCACGAACTATTCCACCCTGAACTACTTTTTTTTTTGAGCTTGCTTGCTCAAATATCCCATGTAGTAACACATAGAAGCAGTTCCGTCCATGGTAGGTTCATTGGTTGAATAATCGGCATAATCGTCGTGATAAACCACTACATTGGATTGAAACGGAGCGTACTCGTCTTCTTTGGCCAAATAGACACCAATAAGACTGTTGTAGATGGATGAATAAATTGGCCCATCCACAATTCCTCCCGTTATGGGCATATTGTGTAGATGTGTAAATGCAGAATGCGGATCGGCAGGTGTATCTCCATCGGCCGGATAACCCACAATCATACTGGCGCCCCACGGATTAACTCCAAAAAGCCAATCGCGCATGGCAGTTTCAATTTCCAGAAACTCATCACTGCCGGTAATTTCGTTATACAGCCTACACTGAGTAATAAAAGCCACTGTCAAGTTATTGGAGCACCAAATAAAAGGTATTCCATTCAAAAAAGCGTCTCCCTCAGCTCTCTGTTTCACTCTCCATAGACCGGTTCGCATATTTCTGATAAATTCCTTTTGAGCTTTCATATCGTTGTTTTGAACAGCCAAATGATAATTACCCAAATTTATAAATGGATACCACTGATAGTGTCGTGCAGAATCTGCTCCCATCCAAGGAGTTACAGGCTCCAATCGTCCATAGTTAACGGCCTGTTCCAAATAATCACTTTTCCCAAAAGTGGAATACATTTCCGCGGCTGCCAATTGCATATCGTCGGCCCAATTATCTTCTTCGTAAAAATAGGGTGCTCCACCGGGTGCAGTTTGACATGCTCCGGGATTATCTACCCCTTTTTGATAAGCGTGTTTCGCTTTCTCAAGCAATAATGTTGCAAATTCAGGATAATAGTCCGACAATAATTTTGCTCCCAATGTAAACGATGATGTATATTTGCCCATGGTAGAAGCCAGTCCCCTGCTTCTATTTTTATATTTTTGCAAACCTTGCGGTTTTGGACTGCAAAAATAGACCGGCCGCTCTTTGCCTGCTCCCCAACCATAATCTACTTTTTGTTCCGTCGGTAAAACAAACCCCGAATGATCGCGATCGTCGGCTAATTGATTGAAATAAGTTGCACTATCTGGGTTCATTTTTACCAACCAATCCAATCCCCATTTGGCTTCGTCCAAAATGTCGGGTATTCCGTTGGCTCCCTCATCACCATTTGCTTGATAGTTATCGGCAAATGCCTCGGGATACTGGCTGTATGCAAAAAGCATTTGGTAAACGGCGTTAGCCGATGTGGCTACATACTGAAGATAATCAGAAGCATCGTGCCAACCACCTGTTGTGTTGTAAAAAAGTCCGTCGCGTTTTCCTTCCGGATCGCCCACAGTAATCCCATCATGAACATGACAAGAATCCTTTAAAAAAGGATTGTATCCGCAGCGTTGCTGACGCATGTACCTGAGCGGTATTTCAGATGCTCCGGCATACACATCATTACCGATTTTAAAAGGAACGGATGTCATTTCATTGGCAATGAGAATGTATGTTCCGGGAGTTTTAAAATCGCTGAAGTTCAATCGAGCTGAAGATTCAAAAGCAGGTTGTTTTCTACTATCGGAAATATTTGTTCCGGTATAGACCACTTCTCCGGTAGATTTATCTTTGATTTGGAACTCTTTTACCGGCAGGTTTTCTTTGCTTATCCAAACCGCTACTTTCACATCGTCTTCCAGGTAACCAACTTGATTAACTCTGATCCAGGAATTGGATGCGTAGGTAAGCGATACAATAAATGAACATAAAAGAAGAGTTGCTATCTTTTTCATGTGAGGAAATGGTTTTTAGTTTTATAAATGAATTTAGTTGCAAGATAGAAAAAAAGGAAATAGGAAAGAAGAAGATGGATCTATTTAATACGGGAATCGGGAATTGAAAATCGGAAATAGAGTGCAATCGGGGAATATTTAACCCTCATATTTTTGCAATTTCGTGTTTTTGGTCTTTCGTAATTTCGTTTTCTTACCAAAAAAACGAAAAAACAGAGATACAAGTAGTTTAGTAAATGATTTAACTCTCGTACTCCGCACTACTTTCAACATTTAACTAAGCAAATGTCAATTATCACATATTCATCCCTCCACACACACTCACAATTTGCCCTGTTACATACGAAGAGAGATCAGATGCCAAGAAAAGCGCCACATTGGCTACATCCTCAGGTGCGCCGGCGCGACGCAAAGGGATTTGTTGTGCCCATTGTTTACGTACCTCTTCGGAGAGTTCGCTGGTCATATCGGTCAAAATAAAGCCTGGTGCAATTGCGTTGACACGTATGCCGCGCGAGCCAATTTCCTTAGCCAGCGATTTTGTGAGACCAATTAATCCCGCTTTGGAAGCCGAGTAGTTTGCCTGTCCGGCATTGCCCGCTAATCCAACTACAGAGCTCATATTAATGATGCTTCCACTTCTTTGCCGCATCATAATGGGTGTAATGGCATGGGTGAGATTAAAAGCCGATTTCAAATTCACATCAATTACGGAGTCCCATTGTTCCTCAGTCATGCGCATCATCAATCCATCCTGAGTAATTCCGGCGTTGTTAATAAGCACATCAATCTTCCCAAAATCATCTTTTATTTGTTCTACTATTTTGTGTGTATCTTCAAAATTTGATGCATCAAACGCATATCCTTTAGATTTTACACCCAGTTTAGCAATTTCGGCTTCCACCTCTTTCATGTTATCATTGTATGTACGACCGGTAAAAGCAACGTTTGCACCTTCTTGCGCAAAGCGCAAAGCAATGGCTTTACCTATTCCACGAGTTCCTCCGGTAATGATTGCCGTTTTCCCTTCAAGTAGTTTCATTTATTCTATTTTTTTGTTTTAAACTCAATTTGAGTGAAGTTCATTTTTTGATGATTCCGGTGAATATTAAATTAGCAACTGTATCTCTATCAATCGAATCTTTGGGATTTTGAGTCATTACACCTCTTATATAAGGTACCTCAAGACCTTTGAGAGCGAAATGTAAAATACGGGCTGTTTTCATGGTGTCTAACACTTCAAACTCATTGGATTCTACCCCTTCGTCCAAAATCATTTTTAAAAAACTAATTTCTTTTCTATCGAATGTTTTTCTCACATTTTCTACTCTGAATATATCGCGAAAAAAATCTCCTTTGAGAGTACCGTTTCGTGTAACAACTTCTTTTATAATTTCTAACCGACTTACAAAAAAAAGCATCAATTTATCACTTGCCGTATGCTCTTTTTCTACGGTTTTTTGCAACTGCACATATAGGTTTTCAAGTTCTGACTCAATAACTGCGTTGTAAATCTCTTTTTTGTTGCTAAAATATGTATATAATGTTCGACGTCCTCGTTGAGATGCTTCAGCAATATCATTCATGGTTGTATTTTCAAAACCTGACCGCGCAAAAAGCTGTCGGGCTTTCTCAATCAACATATCTTTAGTTTTAACTGATGACATAACTGCACATTTAGATGATTAATGTGCAAATCTAACTATAAATTTTCAAATGAAACGATTAATAGTTTATAAAATAGAAGCAATAATAAGTAAAAAACCCAATAATGACTGAAAGAGCAACAAATCATTGACTCTACTTCAAAAAATACCTTTAAGATCTTACATTGTTTTCTTCTATCATTCCATTCAAACTGTCATAAGAAAATATATTGAAAACTTGACATGACACTTTGCGATTTTGCGAAAAAAAATGATTTTGTACAGACTCAATATTCGGATTTATGGTTTATTCCGTGGAATACTTGTCCTGTGAAGCCCCTATATGTTTCATATGGAATGCTTTGCATGAAAAACCATGATTAACTCTATGGGGTGAAGCGTTTATAACGCGATTAAAAGAGAATCAATATAATCGGTATTACTTGAATATTATTTTTATTGTCACAAACAATTAACCAGTTGCCTCTTCTCGTTATGTTATCGGAACAGGCTATTACAAACGAGGAGCAGAGAAATTACACATTATGATTCGAATCTCAGATATCGTTCAATTCGTTTGTTTATTGAAAAACTTGTGCTATTTTTGTAATCAATTTACTACAAAAGAAAGAAAAATGTCAAATAAATATTATTCTACAGGACGATGGTAAAACATTCGTTTTCAAGACACACACAATGGGTTGAAAGCATAGATGCTTTGTTAGAATAGATTCAAAATAAAACAGAAAATAAAATCCGCCTGTTGTTTGCATTTTAAATATCAGACGGATTTTTTTGTATACAACCCGTAAGCGCAAAAAAAATGAAATAAACACTCAAATAAAAAAATTGACATGGAGAAAACAAAAAAATTTATTTTACCGGAAAGTGATATACCCCATCAATGGTACAACGTTGTGGCGGAAATGATTAATAAACCTCAACCTTACCTTAACCCCGGAACAAAAGAACCCATAAAAGCTGAAGATTTTTATCCACTTTTTTCGGAAGAGTTATCCAGGCAAGAGTTAAATCAAACCGATGTTTGGATTGATATACCGGAAGAGGTACGCGAACAGTACAAAATTTATCGTTCAACTCCATTGGTACGTGCATACGGATTGGAAAAAGCATTAGATACACCGGCACACATCTATTTCAAAAACGAAAGCGTCAGCCCGGTCGGGTCACATAAGTTAAACACAGCTTTGCCACAAGCCTACTTCAACAAAATGGAAGGCATTACCAACTTAACCACAGAAACGGGTGCTGGACAATGGGGAACAGCTCTTGCGTTTGCTTGCAAACTGTTCGATTTGGAGCTGGCAGTATATATGGTGAAAATCAGTTACGAACAGAAACCATATCGTCGTTCGCTAATGCAGACTTGGGGAGCTCAAGTGATTCCATCGCCCAGCATGTCAACTAAATCTGGTAGAAAAATCATTACCGAAAACCCACAATATCAAGGAAGCTTAGGAACTGCAATATCGGAAGCCATCGAATTGGCCACACAAACACCTAATTGCAAATATGCTTTGGGTAGCGTTTTGAATCATGTGTCACTACATCAAACCGTGATTGGTCTGGAGGCAGAAAAGCAAATGGAAATGGCAGGCGAATATCCCGATATCATCATCGGATGTTTCGGTGGTGGATCAAATTTTTCGGGTATATCGTTCCCATTTCTTCGACATAAAATTAAAGGAGAAAAAAACACACGTTTTATTGCTGCAGAACCATCATCATGTCCCAAACTAACACGCGGAAAATTCCGTTACGACTTTGGTGATCAAGCCGGATTTACTCCACTCATCCCAATGTATACGCTGGGAAGCAAATTCACACCTCCCAATATTCATGCCGGTGGATTGCGTTATCATGGAGCGGGCAGCATTGTGAGCCAATTGTTGAAAGACGATTTAATTGAAGCGGTAAATGTCGATCAGTTAGATTCATTTGAAGCAGGTGTTTTGTTTGCGCAAACCGAAGGAATTATACCGGCACCTGAATCGAATCATGCTATTGCTGCCACCATTAAGGAAGCATTGAAGGCTAAAGAAGAAGGAATTGCAAAAACAATACTCTTCAATCTGTCGGGTCATGGCTTGGTAGATATGGCTTCTTATGATCAATTTCTGTCTGGAAATTTAGTTAATTATAGTTTATCGGAAGAAACTATTGCACAATCGAGGGATAATGAGTAGATTAGCACTAAAACCATGTAATAAATGAAACTAAAGTGAAAAATAATTGATAATACTTCTCTTTTTATTTGGAAGTATGAAAATAATTTTTTACTTTTGGTATGTAATTAGATAAAACAATTTTGCCGCATTGGTCGATTGGGAAACTCATCAATTACATCCAAGAAACGAGTTAAGTTTTTGTTATTAATGGCGGGTCGCATCCTTCGGGACATGCATTTAAAAAATGCACAGCGAATTACAGAGGTAACGAAGCACTCAAATCCTGACTACAGGAGTTTCGGCTTATTCCACCGATGCGGCTTTAATATAGGAAAAGCAGATTTGCAATGAAGTAATTTGATGCAGTCTGCTTTCTTATTTTTTATTAATTCCATCAATACAACCCGCTTACATGAAAAGATATTGGGAATTATTCTATGTTTTCTTTAAAATCGGAGCTTTCACTTTTGGTGGCGGATATGCCATGCTGCCACTCATCCAAAATGCAGTAGTTGATAAAAAAAAATGGTTGGACGACAAAGAATTTATAGATATGCTGGCAATTGCTCAATCGATGCCGGGTCCCATTGCTCTAAACACAGCCATATTTGTTGGCAACAAACACAAAGGCGTTAAAGGCAGCCTCTTCACAAGCCTTGGTATTATTCTTCCTTCTTTCGTAACTATTCTTCTTTTAGTTATTGTGTTTACACAATTTCGGGAAAATGCTGTTGTTGAATCTGTTTTTAAAGGGATCAGACCTGCTGTTGTAGCGCTAATTTTTGCACCTCTGCTGAGAATGGGTAAAAACGCTGACATTACCTGGCAAACGCTTTGGATTCCGATAACTGTTGCATTAATCGTGGGATTGCTTCATGTATCACCCATTTTAATTATTGTTCTCGCAATTTCTCTGGGTATATTGTACAGAATGGTTATTAAAAAAGTAATTAATAGATAATATGGCTCTATTCCAATTATACCTTTCCATATTTTTTTCTTTCTTCAAAATTGGATTGTTCGGTTTTGGTGGTGGATATGCCATGTTACCACTTATTCAACAAGAGGTTGTTTATACTCATGAATGGATTACTGTAAGTGAATTTACGGACATAGTAGCTATATCACAAACAACGCCCGGTCCTATTTCATTCAATTCAGCCACTTACATCGGCTATAAAGCTATAAACAACACTGGTCATGGAACTTTAGCAAGTATCTTTGGTTCAGCAATTAGCACATTGGCAGTGAGTTTGCCATCGTTTGGAATTATGACTTTAGTGGTTACATTCTTTTTTAAGTTCAAAGAGAACAGGTATGTACGAGCAGCATTATTTGGTATAAAACCTGCCGTTATCGGTCTGATTGCGGCTGCAGGAATTTTGCTCATAAATAGATTTAATTTTATTGATTACAAAAGCTGGCTGATTTTTAGTGTAGTATTCTTGGCATCTGTAAAAAAAATTGATCCTATTTTGCTTATTGCTCTGGCGGGGCTGGCGGGGTTTATTTTGTATTGAATTGAGCGGTCAGCGGTCAGCAATCAGCGATCAGAAGAGGTAAGTGGTCTGATTAATATTGATAAAACAAAAAAGGGTCCCGTAGATAACAATGAAATACGCAAAATTAACCTCTGCATAAACCGAGTTATGCACGGGAACAAAAGGTGTTGTAAATAAAAAAACTTCTACTAAGTAGTGATTGATGTACTAAATTTAGATTTTCCCAATCTAATCTTTTTTGCCTCCGCTACCGCGAAGCAAAGCAACCAATAAAAGAATAAACACTAACCCAATAATAACCCAAAACCATATCTGAGTATAGAAAGCTCCGCCATTGGTAGTTATGTTTACATCTAAACTAGGAGTTTCGTCCTGAGCAAACGTTACGAACGTTGACAATAAAGTTAAGATTACAAAACTAATAGATCTTCCAAATTTTGATAATTGATTCATAATATCTTTTTTACATGAAACTTTGAAATGAGATGAAATTGTACTGTTAGAACATGAGGGAGGAACAAAAGTTCAGCATTTAGTGAATTTATCTTTTGAGACGTTTTTGGTAAAACAACATTGTAACTCAATAAGATAAATAGCCTGAAACAAAAAAAATGTGTCTTGCAACAAAACACATTCTTTTATATCAAAATTCGATCAATAGTTACATCAATTATTTTTCCTCTTTTTTAGTTGAAGTTTTTGATTTTTTTGCCGTACTTTTTGCCTTTGTAGCTTTACTTTTCGTTGTCGGCTTTCTCCATTCTCTTCCTTTGGCTTTTGGTTTCGATTTAGCTTTACCTTTCGTTTTCGACTTCGACGTATCCTGGCTCATGATTGTTCTTATCTCCTCGAGAGTTAATTCCTCAGGTTTTGCTCCTTTCGGTATCTTATAGTTCTTTTTGTTGAAAGAGATATAAGGACCATAACGACCGTGCTGAACTATTAATCCGGGCTCTTCTTCAAACGTTTGGATTATCTTCTCTTTATCTTTCTTTATTTTCTCTTCAATTACAACAATTGCTTCCTCCTTTTCCACTTCGTAAGGATCCAATTCTTTTGGTAGAGAGAAGAATTTTCCGTCATACTTGATATAAGGACCAAATCGTCCGGACGAAACAATCATCTCTTTGTTGTTGTACTTTCCTATTGATCTTGGCAGCTCGAAAAGCTTCATTACTTCTTCGAACGTAATAGTTTCGATGGATTGATTTTTTTGCAAAGAAGAAAACAAAGGTTTTTCTTCATCCTCTTTTTCTCCTATTTGAGCCATTGGTCCATATCTTCCAATTTTAACAGAAACCTGACGACCGGTTTTTGGGTCTGTACCTAAAACACGTTCACCTGCTTTTTGCTCGGTTTTCATATTCAGTGTCTCCACCACTTTTGGATGAAACATGTTGTAAAAATCTTCAATCGATTTTTTCCATTCAACTTTGCCTTCGGCAATTTTGTCGAAACTCTTTTCAACTTTTGCGGTAAAGTTATATTCTAAGATAGAAGCAAAATATTCAACCAAAAAGTCGTTCACAACCATTCCGGTATCGGTTGGAATCAGTTTATTCTTGTCGGCTCCGGCAATCTCTTTCTTGTTAGTATCTTTTATTTTATTATTGATAAGTGTAATTACGTTGTAAATCCGTTCTTCGCCTTCTATGTTTCCCTTTTCAACGTATTCCCTATTTTGAATGGTGGAAATGATTGGGGCATAGGTAGAAGGACGCCCAATTCCTAACTCTTCCATTTTTCGAACCAGTGCCGCTTCGGTATAACGCGGTGGTTTTTGCGTGAAACGTTCCGTTGCGGTTGTCTCCTGCATAGTAAGTGTTTCTCCACTTTTGATAGGAGGTAACAAACCGGTTTCATTTTCTGTTTGTTCCTCATCGGTACCTTCTAAATATACACGCAAAAAACCATCGAACTTAATTACCTCTCCGGTAATACCAAATTTGCCCTCAACATCAGAAGCACTGATATTTACAGTTGTCCGTTCCAGCTCAGCATCGGCCATTTGCGAAGCAATAGCTCTTTTCCAGATAAGGCTATACAATCTTTTTTCTTGCGATGTACCGCTAACTTTGTGGGCATTCATAAAGGTAGGACGAATGGCTTCATGAGCCTCTTGTGCACCTTTTGATTTGGTTGTGTACTTTCTAACTTTTACATACTTTTCGCCAAAGTGCGACCCTATCTCAGTTGTTGCAGCACTAATTGCCAAACCAGACATGTTGACAGAGTCAGTACGCATGTAAGTAATTTTACCCGATTCGTACAACCGTTGGGCTACCATCATAGTTTGACCAACAGAAAAACCTAATTTCCGTGACGCTTCCTGTTGAAGCGTGGAAGTGGTAAACGGCGCAGCCGGAGTTTTTTTGGTTGGACGTGTAGTAACATCGTCCACATTGAAAGTGGATGTTTTAAGCTTTTCTAGCAAATCGATTACTTCCTCTTTCGATTTCAATCGTTTGTTGTATTCTGCTTTCAACTCATAAGTTTGTCCATCTTCTTCTTTCGTAAAAACAGCAATAATTCGGTAGGCAGCTTCCGATTTGAACGCTCTTATTTCGCGTTCGCGTTCAACAATAAGCCTAACGGCTACGGACTGAACCCGACCTGCAGAAAGAGCCGGCTTTATTTTACGCCAAAGAATAGGTGAAAGTTCAAAACCCACAATACGATCCAGCACACGACGGGCTTGTTGTGCATCCACCAGATTTATATCAATGGGTCGTGGGTTTTCAATGGCATTTAATATCGCATTTTTCGTAATTTCATGAAAGACGATACGTCGTGTTTTGGATTCATCCAAACCAAGAACTTCGGACAAATGCCACGAAATAGCTTCCCCTTCTCGGTCCTCATCCGAAGCAAGCCATACTATTTCTGCTTTTTTTGCAGCAGCCTTTAGTTCCGATACAACTTTTTTCTTATCTGCCGGAACCTCATATACTGGCGTAAAACCATTTTCAATATCAATGCCGAAGTCTTTTTTCTTCAGATCACGAATGTGACCATAACTTGACATCACATGAAAGTCTTTTCCTAAAAATTTCTCAATGGTTTTTGCTTTTGCGGGCGACTCAACTATCACCAAATTTTTCTGCATCTGTTTCTCTCTTTTATTGTAACGTATTATAATGAAATAATTTCAGGGGGCAAAAGTACTCATTTTGAATTACTATCCCCATTATTTTAGTTAAATTGTTTTTTAAATAAGTTTTTTAATCTGATTCTTTTTCAGTTTTTGTTACCTCAACTCCGTATATGGAAGACAATAAACCTGATAAATTCTCTGATTGTTTTTTACGAATTTTTAATTCCATTTCACAGGTTTCTGTGAAATTCTGCCTCCATTGGACGGATTCAAACTGATTCAAAATACGCATTACATCATTGAGTAATGGATATTCAAAATGTATGAGATATGTATCGTCTATGGTTTTTTCGATAATTGTAGCATTTTCAATTGCTGCTGCAGCAGCATCTTTGTAGGCACGCCCCAATCCGCCAGTTCCTAAAAGTGTTCCACCAAAGTATCGTACCACGATAATTAAAACATCGGTAAGTTCGTTGGAATTGATTTGACCCAAAATTGGTCGCCCTGCGGTTCCTGATGGTTCTCCGTCATCGTTTGCCCGAAAATTTTCTCGTGAAGTACCCAGCATATATGCCCAACAAACATGACGCGCATCATAGTATTTCTTTCGATATTCTTCCAGAATATCTTTTACTTCCTCCTCTGTTTTTATCGGAAGGATGTATGAAAAAAATTTACTTTTGCGCTCGTTTATGTATCCTTCGGCAACTTTGGCTATGGTTTTATATGTATCTTTCATAAATACAAAAATACAATCATTTAGTTAGTCTTTGCAAGAAAAAGGCAAAATCAGTGGTTTTCTGTCAGATACTTATCCCGTATAACTTATTGTATTGTTTTTAATATATGCTTTTGCGTTTAATAAGCAAACATATATCTACTTCTAAATTTTACATCTGATTCCTATTTTTTATGGATTGCTCGCTTTGAGATGATTTTTTTGAGTTAATGCTCTTAAAGTGAGGAAAAGCAACACCAAATTAGGCATTGCTTTTTACTTATTTGTTTTTTTAAGAAATCTTTTTAAAGATTTTTTCTAAAAAAAATCTATTCACATTTCGAAGCTCCACAATTTCTACATTTGAGACATCCTTCTTGATATTCAAGGGCTTCGTGGTTACACACCGGGCATTTTTGACCTTTCAGTTGCGTTTCGTTGGGCAGGTATCTTTTGAGCGCACGTTCCACACCATTTTTCCAAGTATTAATGGTTTCGCTGTCCAATTCCAGCCCCGAAACAAGTTTGATTACCTGATCAATTGGCATTCCATATCGAAGTACTCCCGAAATAAGTTTGGCATAGTTCCAAAACTCAGGGTTAAACATACCGTCCAGCTTCTCAATAGTAATTTTGTAGCCCCGACGATTTCTAAATTGAAAATCGTAGCGTTTGTTTCCTTCTTGATCGTACGCTTTAATTACCGTACCGGTTGTTACTCTTTTTGGAAGAAGAAGTCCGTCGTCCTCATCTGCCAATCCGGTGAAAATTTCGTAAGGTCTATCATTTAAAAGGCCTATCACGGCAATCCACTTTTCTTTGTTGTTCTGAAAACGAATCACATCTGCCTTTAATTCTGTAGGTCGCGAAGTTACAACTTGAGGAAGCTCAAAACAATCCTCTTCATCTTCTTTCTCATCATTCGAAATTAGCACTCCCGCTCTTGAACCATCTCTATAAACTGTACATCCTTTACAACCACTTCGCCATGCTTCCATGTAAAGTTCTCCCACGAGTTCCTCGGAAACATCGTTCGGTAAATTGATAGTAACGCTAATGGAATGGTCTACCCATTTTTGAACCCGACCTTGCATCCTCACTTTTTGTAACCAGTCCACATCGTTCGAAGTAGCTTTATGATAGGGTGACTTTGCAACCATCTCGTCCAGTTCTTCGTTAGAATATTTTTTGGTTGTAGGATAACCATTTGCTTCCATCCAAGTTACAAACTTATGATGAAACACAACAAACTCTTCCCAAGAATCACCATTTTCGTCCACAAAATCGATTCTCGATTTTGCATCGTTCGGATTCACTTTTCTGCGACGTTTATAAACCGGCATAAACACGGGTTCAATTCCCGATGTCGATTGAGACATTAAACTCGTTGATCCGGTAGGAGCAATGGTAAGACATGCAATATTGCGTCGTCCATATTTCACCATATCATCGTAAAGTTTACTGTCCGCATCTTTCAATCTGTTTACAAATGGATTGGTTGCTTCTCTTTTCGCATCGTAAATTTCAAAAGCACCGCGTTCTTTTGCTAATTTAACTGATGATGCATACGCATTTAGAGCAACACTTTTATGTACTTTCTCCGAAAAGTCGGTAGCTTCTTCCGTTCCGTATCTATATCCTAATGCCGCCAGCATATCGCCTTCGGCAGTTATACCCAGACCTGTTCTACGACCTTGAAGTGTTTTTTTCTTTATTTTTTCCCACAAATAACGTTCGGAGCTTTTTACTTCTTCCGATTCGGGGTCTCTATTAATTTTATCGAGAATCATCTCAATTTTCTCTGCTTCTAAATCGATAATATCATCCATTATTCGCTGTGCCAGATGAATATGTTTTGCAAACAACTCAAAATCGAAGTAAGCATCTTCTCTAAATGGATTTACTACATACGAATAAAGATTTACTGCCAATAGGCGACAACTGTCGTACGGACACAACGGAATTTCTCCACACGGATTAGTAGAGACGGTTTTGAAGCCTAAGTCGGCATAGCAATCGGGCACAGACTCATTGATGATGGTATCCCAAAACAGAACTCCCGGCTCTGCCGATTTCCACGCATTGTGAACAATTTTAGACCAGAGGTCTTTCGCTTTTATATCCTTCTCAAACGTAGGTTTGTCCGAATCAATGGGATATTGCTGCGTGTACATTCCGTCGTTTGCAACAGCTTCCATAAATACATCGTCAATTTTAACAGAAACATTGGCGCCAGTCACTTTCCCTTGCTCCATTTTAGCATCGATAAAATCCTCCGAATCAGGATGTTTAATCGACACAGTGAGCATCAATGCACCGCGACGACCATCTTGAGCAACCTCTCTGGTTGAATTAGAATAACGTTCCATAAAAGGAGCCAAACCGGTTGATGTAAGTGCAGAGTTTTTCACCGGTGAACCTTTGGGACGTATGTGAGAAAGGTCATGTCCTACTCCACCACGCCTTTTCATCAGTTGTACTTGTTCTTCGTCAACACGAATAATTGCACCGTAAGAATCGGCTGCACCTTCCATTCCAATCACAAAACAATTGGATAAAGAAGCAATTTGAAAGTTATTGCCAATTCCCGTCATAGGACTTCCTTGTGGAATAATGTAGTTGAACTTGTCGAAAAGTGCGAACAGTTCCTTTTCGCTCAATGGATTGGCGTATTTTTTTTCTATTCGGGCAATTTCTTTTGCCAAACGCCAATGCATGTCAATGGGTGTCTCTTCATAGATGTTTCCTTGACTGTCTTTCAGAGCATACTTGCTCACCCATACTTTTGCAGCTAACTCATCTCCCTTAAAATAATCGAGAGTTGCATTATAAGCTTCGTCAAAAGTGAACGTTTTCTTTTTTGTTTTCGCGGTTGTTTGCATAGTTATATTTTTATCAGGTATAGATTTTTATACCAATTTCCTTGTTCTTATATATAGAACTACAATAATAAAGAAAAGTTTTCATATCCCCTTAGAAAAACACTTAAAATTATCATTTTGTTGATAACTTTATTTGAGATGTTTCCCATTAAAAAAAGTAACCATCTAACAATGTTCACTTTACAAAACAAATAGCCAAAATTGTTGCCCAAAATAAACATTTAGAAATTTTAAATCTGAAAATTATTGTACATCACTGATGGTTTGGGAGTTAGGATAAGCAGGGAAAATAAACAGAGAAGAAGCAAGAAGAGTGCGCTTTTTTGGGACGATTTTTTGCTGCACTTCGACTACACTCAGTGCGGGAATTTCGACTATTGCCTGTAAGTTGGCTTTAGCCACATTTTCAAAGTATTTATTTATGCTCAAAAGAAATGTGGCTAAAGCCAACAGACTCAGCACAAATTGCCCGTTGACTAAGGGATTATGCCGAAATAACTTGACGCTTTAAACGTGTTCTTTTGTCCATTAACTTCCTTGAAAATTTATTAAATAGCCCGCTATTCGCAGAATTTTCAAGTCGTTAACGAATAAAATAGCTTCGTTTCAAACAGTCAACTTATTTCATTACAAACCCTAAAGTCAACGGAAATGGAAAATAAAAACAATAGCAACAGTGCGGGTTTCAATCCTTTTGACAAAAGTAAAGGGCACGAAAAAACAAATATACATTTAAACAAGTATACATAAATAGCATCCAAGCTCATTCAAATCAAAAATTCTTCACTGCTCCCATAAACAGAATTGCTCCTGTTGAATTTTCCTGAATAAGATAAATAAAAGGTCTATCGGCTTTGAAAGTTGCTTTGGGAGGTGATGGCTGAACACTCGTTGTCACCACACCCACAACAGTTACTGCAGCAGCTTCAGTACCAACTTCATCGGTATTAATGTATGTAAATTGTTCCACAAAGGAAATAAAAGCGTCTCGAGCGGACATGCGAGAAAAATCGGCTTTTTGAGGATCAAAAGCAATGCTCATTCCCATATCTATGAGAATATCGTTGAGTTTTTTACTATATTCGGTTTTAAATTTTGGTATAAACAGATCAACTTCATTATCTCTTAATCTGTTTTTCATGTTATCCCAATAATCTTCATTTTCCAAGTTCGAAATGATATCCGTAAGTTGCTTATTATCATTGGGTAAAAGCACCATCATACTGAACGACTCATTTCCGTATGGCAGTTGAACCATTTGCATAGTTTCATCGCTTACATAATTAAAAAGTTCCTTTTGATGCATCATATCCACTTTCACAGGGCTACCCTGTTCGTTAAAAAAATCCATTTTGGTGGTATTTTCCGCATCAAATTCTGAAGTCCATATTCCTTTAAAATAGAGTGCATTCAATAGATACATTAATGCTTGAGGATCAGTTCCTTCAATTACATCTTTAATCAATCCGTTGGTATTCTCGTCTGCCCATTTGTTTATTCGGTCTTTAGCGGTGGGATCACCAAAATCTACTGCTTCGACAGTTGAATTAAAATAATTTTTATTGAGCGAAACAAACTCAGGTAATATTTCTATATTTTTGTTTGTCCAAATGGAGTTGGCAATTGCCAACTTGGTGGATGGGTCTGTTTTTTCGAAACTCTCTTTCAATTTCTTGAAGTATTCGTTTACCTCTTTATCGGACATATCTCCAAGTTTAAGTGTGTTTTGGATAGCCGATTTTGTTTCATTGGCACTGCCATTCCAGGTCATTGCCAACGCCATACTTAAACTGAAAGGGGAGACCATGAAGTTTTTGTTCTCATCGTTTTTTTCTTCATAAAAAACATTCGAGAAAAATTCGAAAGCAAATGCTTGGTCCGATTTTAGCTGTGCAACTTCAACTGTTTGTAAATCAATTTTAATGGGCTCAGGCAATTTTCCGGATAAATCTTTTACTTCATCTTTATTATCACAGGATTTTGCGGCTAATAAAAAGGTAAGAGTAAGCAAAAAAGCAGTCATAATTGTTTTCATAATATTCTATTTTAAATAATTTCAATTGAAGTTCTTTATAAATAGATGAATAAACCTGGAAATAGTTGCATCAAAAAATCTATATTTTCGAGTGTGCTCCGAAAAATCAATTATCCTGCTTGCTGCCCCTAAATTCCCTAAAGGGACTTTAGCTGAGTGCTGATTATTAGGCTTTTTCCTTTAGGGACAAAGGGTAGAAAAAAAATAATAATCAGCAATTGAGGATTTTCAGAGTGGACTCATTTTTTAATTTCTATATATTATTATAAGGAATATCTCTCGATTCCGCAATTTCTATAAGTTTCGATTTGAGTACTTTCAAATCATGGTATCGGAGCACATCTAAATCTATATGAACATTTTGATCGTCCATATTTAAAGTAATAGAGCTCAAACCAATACCCATATGAGTAACTTGGTCCCAAGGGATAACGGTATTAAGTCGCTGGAGGGGGAAATCGAGAGAAAACAGTTCATTATTTAAGATAATAAGAGGTTTGGGCTGTGAAATAGTAACAGATAAAATCAGCGAAACAGATATTATAATCCCTATTATACCAACAAAGAAGTATATTCCATATTGACTCTTTGTTAACTCTAACACTGCCATTGTCAACGAAAGCAAAAGCAAATAAATTGAAACAATTAAAGCTTGTAATTTTATCTTTCTGGAAATTGCATATTGGATAATTAAATCGTTCATAATTCTTTTCTTTTAAAGGGTGATTAATATATACAAATATAGAAATATTATTTCGTTATAATAAGAAATAACAGTTCGTATTAAGAGAAAGCTCATTCATTATTGTTAAATTTCCAAATAAATAGGTCAAAACTCTATTTTGAGGGAAAAAATGCTTTAATTTGTATATGGTATAGTTAAACATCTCTTTTATCAATTATTTGCAAATGAAAAAATTGATAAATAGAGATAAAACAGAATTGTAGAATCGATAAAAAGATTTACAACTAAAAAAGGAATTTTTCCAATGAATGTGAAAGAAAATTTTGAAAACAGAGAGTTGCCGTTAAAAAACGATGACTTAAGTGACTCAAATGTTACACCGGTCTCCGATGATGCTATGAAAGAAAATCAAACGAAAGAGACAAAAGAAGAAGGTATAGAACAAGAGGATGCTTCATCTGATTCTTTTGATAAATCAAAAGAAGTGTCGGAACCTGAGTCGAAAGATGAACAGGATTCAGTTAATAACATAGCTGTGGATACGAAAGTAGATGTCACGGATAACGAGAGGGCTGAAACAGAAACAGTTGACGAATCTAATAAAAAAGTTGATAGTTCTGACGGGCTAAAAGAAGAGGAGGACACTGATTCATCTTCTCTTGACGATAAAAAACCTGAAATCGAAACAACTGAATCGGAAACAGAAGAAAAACCGGAAGATTCTACACCTGACGAAAAAAGAGTTGAGAGACTTGAAGCAGGAAAAGTTGATGAATCTATTAAAGAAATTAGTGAATCTGACGAGTTAAAGGAAAAAGAGCAGACTGAACCATATTCTTCTGACGATAAAAAACCTGTAATCGAAACAACTGACTCGGAAACAGAGGAAAAACCTGAAGATGCTACACCTGACGAAAAAAGAGTTGAGAGACTTGAAGCAGGAAAAGTTGATGAATCTATTAAAGAAATTAGTGAATCTGACGAGTTAAAGGAAAAAGAGCAGACTGAACCATCTTCTTCTGACGATAAGAAACCTGAAATTGAAACAATGGAATCGGAAACAGAAGAAAAACCGGAAGATTCTACACCTGACGAAAAGAGTGTAGAAAAACCTGAAAAGAAAAAAGTCGAGAAAAAAGAAGGAAAAACTTTAGTAAGTAAAACTCCTGAAATATTGACATTTGAACAAATTGTGGAGAACCTCCGCAAACTGTTAAAAAAGGAAACTTTCTCACGCAAAGAATTAGATAAAGCGCAATATCTTTTTTTAAATGAATGCAAAAAAGAGATAGATTCTCAAAAAGAAGAGTTTTTGAAAGCAGGAGGAGCAGAAGAGGATTTTGTTCTAAAAGAATCTGATTTGCATACCGAAGGAAAGAATCTTTTACAAACTTTATCTGAAAAAAGAAAGCAGATTGCTACCAATGAATCCAAAGTAAAAGAGAAAAATTTGGAGCGTAAATTAGCCATCATCGAAGAAATTAAAGAATTAACAGATAGTCAGGAAGATTTCAATAAAGTATACCAGGAGTTTAAAACGCTGCAAAAAGAATGGAATAGTATAAGAAGCGTTCCACATTCCAAAGAACATGAGCTTTGGAAATCGTACCAACAGCATGTAGAAACATTCTACGATCGCGTTCGTCTTCACAATGAATTCAGAGATTATGATTTCAAAAAGAACCTTGAACAAAAGCTCGGGTTGTGCGAATCGGCTGAAAGGCTAAACGATGAACAGGATGTGGTATCTGCTTTTCATCAGTTGCAAAAACTTCACAAAGATTGGAGAGATATTGGACCGGTTGCGAGAAAAGATCGTGAACTCATTTGGCAACGTTTCAAAGAGATCTCCGCCATTATCAACAAGAAATATCAAGCACATATTGAAACTCTTAAAGAGAAAGAGAATGAGAACTATGAAAAGAAAATTGCTATTTGCGAAGAGTTGGAGGCAATTGATTTCTCTGCATTAAAAAACACTCGGGATTGGGATATAAAAATGCGTGAAGTGCTCAACTTGCAAGCAGTATGGAGAGAAATTGGCTATGCTCCTCGAAAAGTTAATGCAAAAATCTTCAGACGCTACCGCGCAGCTTGCGATCTATTTTTCAAAAACAAAAATGAATATTACCAATCGATTCGTGGTGAGTTGGAAGAAAATTTAAAAAAGAAAATCGCATTGTGTGAACGTGCCGAAGAGATGAAAGATAGCACCGATTGGAAAGAAACTACTCCAAAAATGATAGCCATTCAACGCGAGTGGAAAGAAATTGGAATGGTTCCGCGAAGAAACTCAGCAAGCGTTTGGAAACGCTTTATTAATGCATGCGACCATTATTTTGAGCAAAAGAAAATTCATTCCAAATCAATTCGTGAAACTGAAGTTGAAAACTTAAAGCTCAAAAGAGAAGTAACTGAAAAAATTAAAAACATAGACAGCGAACTTTCTAAAGAAGATGCATTGAGTCACATAAAAGATTTAATGGAAGAGTGGCACTCTATTGGATTTGTACCCTACAAAGACAAAAACAAAGCATACAAAGAGTTTCTGGATGCAACCGATGCGCAGTATGCGCGATTGAATATCGATAAATCGGAACGAAAATTGGAAACATTTAAAACCAATATTTCGGAAATGACAAAATCGGAACATTCGCGCGGAAAGGTCCTTCACGAACGCGATAAATTGATGCGTCAATTTGAACGAATGAAATCGGAACTACAAACCTATGAGAATAATATAGGATTCCTATCGAGCTCATCAAAAAAAGGAAGTGTTTTGGTGGATGACATGAACTCCAAAATTGAAAGGATTAAAGCTGAATTGGAACTGATTGTCAAAAAAATAGATGCAATAGATGCAGAAATTTAATTTTGCTTTTTCATAAGATTTGTAAGAACAGCTTGTTCTGAATTGAAAAACCCAACCGTGAAAGTTGGGTTTTTTAATTTTGCTCATTGCAATAATAAGTCTACTTTGATAAGTCAACTCAACTGCCCCTTCTAAATCCCTTCGAAGGGGACTTTGGCTGAGTGGTGATTATTAGACTTTTTCCTCGTAGTGAAAAGGAGTGAAAAAGATCAATAGTCAGCAACTGAGAGTTTTCAGATAAGGTTCAATAATGGAATTATCATTAATCTGGATATCGAACTCCCTCAAGAATGGCCTCTCTGACGTTTATAAGTCCAATGGTTCCAAAGTATGTTGCAATATCTCCTTTTAAGGATACTTCTTTCTGGAAATTATCAGGATTGTCTTTTAAATTGAGATTACTCCTCACCGCAGCTGCTGCAGTTGGAGTCGTACTTAACTGGATAGGAAATGTATTTTCCTTTAAAGTTTCAGTTGATGAAAATGCGAGAGCAATATTAGAAGCTACAGCTGAAGTATCAGCAGCATTCTTAAAACCATTCAAATTACTGGGAGAATAATACCCCACAATAAATCCTTTTACCCACACTTGCGTTCTGCCCAATGCATTACGAGCTTCATCAACCGTAAACGGATCTTCTTCTGACCCTCCTCTCGGAGTTAAATCTTCATTGGCAATAATATCTTCCGATGGACCTGTTATCCAATCGTCTATTGTTGCAGAAACATCTCCTACCAAAGCACCTTCGCCTTGCTTAAGAGTAATGTTAAATGTGTATTTTGTAGATTTATCAAAAGAAGTAATACTTGTTGCATTACTCAAATCAAAAGAATATACAACAGAGTCCAATTCGATATAAAGGGTTTTTTCCGTTAAGTCATTATCAGGCAAAAGTATAGCTTGCGCCATTGTGCCATCAGCAGTTACATTAAACAGAACATCTCCCGGATTACCTAAGTTCCCTAAAGTACCAGCAACTAATGAGAAATCGGCAGTTTGGTTTACATTCGTTATTTTTGCTTCAAGTCCGGACAAATCGGTGCCCGGCACATTCATCGAAAAGTTTAAAATTACATTCGTAAGCTGATGCTTGAAAACTAAGTTTATACCGGCGACTGTTGAATCAACTGCTAAAACGTTGTTAGAATAGAGCAAATCGATATCAGGTAAATTGTTTTGATTTGAAATGTCTACATTGTAAGTCAATCCACTTAAATTTTCCGTGTGTGGATAATAAGCAATAAAATCTACTTTAGAACCATCGTATGGAAAACGAATTTCATTGGATGGATCGGTAACAAATGCAGATGTTCCGTTTGTAATATACCTGACATTCTCTGCAAGTGCCGGCAATCCTAAAGTTGAATTGCTCTTTTTCATAAATATACCAATGGCATCACCGTTTGTCCAGGTGTTGCCAACAACTCTGGTTTTTACAATGCCTTGTTGAGACATTTCATCGATGGAAGCATTTACCTTAACCTTTTTCGCAACATCCCAAGGATTAGGGTGATCTTGCATACACGACGACAAATACAACAGCATCACTATTGCTGCCCAAAAGTTAATTCTGAATTTCATAGACCTTAAGATTAAAAATTAAAACAAACTAAGAATAACATACAATATAATTTTACAAAACTCTGATATTCAATATGCAAAATTATCCGAACAGAGAGAGATTAACACTTCAATTTAGAACTGTTTTTTTAACGTGAAATAGGATTAAACCTTTTGTTCCAAAAATAATATTTTTTATTTAATTTAAAAAGCAAAAATGAAAATAAATTGCAAAGTTTAACATTCGTGGACTCAATCTCATATTTGTGAAATAAATCATTTTCATGTATCTTTGTATTCAACAAAAAAAGGTGATAACTAATACAATAAGTAGAATATGTTTGAAAATTTAAGTGATAGATTAGAACGATCGTTTAAGATATTAAAAGGACAAGGAAGAATTACGGA
>JAQVGF010000015.1 GCA_028696875.1 Dysgonamonadaceae bacterium | reverse complement strand
CAACTTTGAAGAAGCATTTAAAAATTCACGTTCCTCAGACGAACCTTTTGGAAACTTTAGTTTAAAAGCAACTGTGTGACGAATCAGAGAGTCTGATCCGGACGTTGGGTTCTGCTGTGTGCAAGCACTGATTGAGAGTAAAAACAATAAACTTAAAAACACGGATAATTTCTTCATAAAGCAAATGTAGTAAAAATCATTATAAATAAACATATAAACAAAAAACCGTTTACATCATAAAGATAAAAACGGTTTTTAAATTTTAAAATTGTTGTCCCACTAGGATTCGAACCTGGACTGACTGAACCAAAATCAGATGTGCTACCATTACACCATGGGACAATCCTTAAGTGCTTCGTGAAAAGCAGTGCAAAAGTATAACTTCCTTTGCAATTAACCAAATGTTTTAAAGAGATTATTCTGCAATAAGCAAGAAGTAATTCTTCTTTCCTCGCTGTGCAAGTAGATATTTATTGGATATCAATGAATTGTCATCAACGTTTTGATCAAAGCTCTCTATCTTTTCTTTGTTGATCATTACCCCACCCGATTGCACAGTCTTGCGCATTTCACTTTTTGAAGGAAAAACCTGTGCATCTTCAGTCAATAGATCGACAGCTTTGATGCCGCCAGAAAGCTTTTCTTTCGAAATAGTAAATTGAGGAACGCCTTCAAAGACTTGTAAAAAAGTTTCTTCATTGATGTTTCTTAGTGTTTCGGCGGTTGATCTTCCGAAAAGAATGCTTGATGCTTCAATGGCAGCTTCCAATTCTTCACGAGAGTGAACCATGGTAGTTACTTCTTCAGCCAATCTTCTCTGCAGTGTGCGCAAATGTGGTGCATTTTCTTGCTCCGCAATAAGCGCGTCAATTTCCTCTTTGGAAAGGGCGGTGAATATTTTGATGTATTTGATAGCATCATCGTCACTCACATTTAACCAAAACTGGTAAAATTTGTAGGGCGATGTATAGCGACTATCGAGCCACACATTGCCCGATTCAGTTTTTCCGAACTTTCCTCCATCGGCTTTCGTAATTAACGGACAAACCAATGCGAAAGCTTCTCCTCCCGTTACTCTTCTAATTAATTCGGAACCGGTGGTTATGTTTCCCCATTGATCTGAGCCACCCATTTGCAAACGACAATTCTTTTCTCTGAAAAGATGAAGAAAATCGTACCCTTGCATAAGTTGATAGGAAAATTCTGTAAACGACATTCCTTCTTTCGATTCCGAGCTCAAACGCTTTTTAACGGAATCTTTTGCCATCATGTAATTTACAGTAAGGTGTTTTCCGATATCGCGAATGAAATCTAAAAACGTATAATCTTTCATCCAGTCGTAGTTGTTAACCAACTCGGCGGCATTGGGCGAATCGCTATCGAAATCCAGAAACTTAGCAAGCTGTTTTTTAATACCCTCTTGATTCTTTCTCAGAGTTTCTTCGTCCAACAGATTTCGCTCGGACGATTTCATGGATGGATCGCCAATCATACCGGTAGCGCCACCAATAAGAGCAATGGGTTTATGACCGGCACGCTGTAGATGTTTTAGCATCATTACACCTACCAAATGTCCAATGTGTAGTGAGTCGGCAGTGGGATCAATGCCGACATATCCTGCAGTGAGTTCCTTTTGTAATTGTTCTTCCGTACCGGGCATAATTTCTTGAATCATACCTCTCCAACGGAGTTCTTCAACAAAATTCATATATTCAATATTATTTATTTTTTTCAAGCAACAAAGGTACGTTTTTCTTTTTAGAAAACCTTGAGAAATGTAGTGTGGGGTGTGAGTTATGAGTTGTGTGGTTTGGGGTTTGGGGTGACGTGGTGATTTGAGGATTTGAGTATGTGTGGATGTGTGGATGTGTGGATGGAGTCTGGATTTGGGGTTTGGATTGTGTCGAGAATCGGGATTCGGAACTGGGATTCTTACACTTACCACTTACCTCTTAACTCTTAACTCTTAACTCTTAACTCTTCTTACTTCTTACTTCTTACTTCTTACTTCTTATTTCTTACTTCTTACTTCTTACTTCTTACTTCTTACTTCTTATTTCTTACTTCTTATTTCTTACTTCTTACTTCTTATTTCTTACCTCTTACCCCTTACATTTCCACTTATTTCTTCCCAAAAAACAGAAACAGTGCTAAAATATTCATAATCTCAAGCCTCCCGAAAAGCATTTCGAATGAAAGAACATATTTGGCAGCAGCGGGTAAAGCAGCATAGTTATCCAATGAACCTACGTCACCAAATCCCGGACCTACGTTTGCAAGTGATGCAATGGAGGCGGAGAAAGCGGTGAGTCCGTCAATATTCATAAAAGTGAGGATTAGTGTTGCAATAAAAAAAGTGAGGATGTATATAACCAGAAAGGTGAGTGTTTGCAACTCAATGCCTTCCCCAATGACTTCGTCATCTATTTTGGATGCAAATATCCCCTTTGGATGTTGGATCATTCGCAATTGTTTTTTCAATATCTGAAAGAAAAGATAAATTCTGTCGAATTTGAATCCGCCTCCCGTAGAACCTACCATGGAACCTTGAAAAGTGAAGTAGACAAGAATAACTACGGCGAAAGCAGGCCATATAGTTGTGTCTACTGTAGCAAAGCCGGTTGTGGAAACCAAAGATGTTACTTGAAAAAGGCTGTGACGCAACGAATCTCCAAAACTATAAAGGTTTTGTTGATAAAGGTTGAATGCAACACCAATAATTCCAATTACAATGAAAAGAATATAGGTTCGAACAGATTTTGAATGAAACAGATTGGGTTTTTTACCGATAATGGTAACATACAGCATGCCAAAGTGCAAACCGCTCAATAACATAAATATCACAACGGTCAGCTCCATCCAAATATTGTTATAAAATGCCATGCTTGTGTTTTTTGTAGAAAACCCCCCGGTTGCAATGGTGGACATGGAGTGACATACAGCATCGAAAAAAGTCATTCCTAACTGCCAAAGAGTAATTGTTTCCAACAAAGTGAGACTTATATAAACAATCCCGATGATACGTGCAATCTGTCTTGCTTTGGTTTTAAAATTCATGCGCGAAAGATTGGAAACTTCCGTTTTGTAAAGGCTCGAACGCAATCCTCTTGCCTGCGGCAATATGAGCAAAACAAAAAGAATTACTCCCATTCCGCCAATCCAGTGCGTGGAAGCTCGCCAAAAGAGAATTCCTTTGGGAAGTGTTTCAATCTCGTTTAAAATAGTGGCTCCGGTAGTTGTATATCCCGACACGCTTTCGAAAAAGGCATTGACAAATGTAAATTCTCCGCCCCACATCACATAGGGCAACATACCCACCACACAAGTTATAAACCAACCCACCACACTGATTGCCAATCCTTCACTGAAACGAATTTCATCAATTTTTTCAGTAAATATTAGCGGGAAAAGTCCTAAAATGGTACAAACTAATCCGCTGTAGAACAAGGGAACGAACGATGTCTCTTTAAGGAAAAATGATATAAATGCCGACAGATATAAAAACAGTGCATTAAAGAGCAAAACGTACCCAATGTATTTTATGATAGCTTCTTTTCTCACTTATTCAGATTTACAATACGATAAAACTCTTCTAATTAAATTGTCAATTTCTATTTTAAGCGTTTTCAACTCATCTTCTGAGTTAATCGTCACGTTCAAATTGGTTAACGGAGGCTTGTAATTTTTCGTCGCATCAATTAGTTTATGTAAGGGTGTTACAAAGTAGCGGGAAATGAAAAAATTAAGCAAAAGTGCAAATATAATCGCTAAAATGATGGATACAATTCCCGGCATCATGGTTTGATAAAGCCTGTTGTGCATTTCCGTTGCCTTTGAATACATGCTGGTTTGATTTAATTCCATTAGGAAATTTACCTCTGTTTTGGTTTTGATAAACTGATTGTGCAGCGTTTTATATACCATTTCATTTGTACCGGTTTTGTTCAAAATGGCCGAATCTAATAGAGCCGAATATGTTCTATATTCTGATTCTATGTTCTTGATAACTCCTTCTTCACCCTTTTCAGTTGCATTTTTCTTTATCTCGATCATCGATTTTTGAATGGTTGAATCGGCTGCATGTATCACGGACAAACCTTTGGAACCATCTCCCAAATAAACCATCAAAATTCCACTATCTTCTCTTTCTAATGCATAAATGACCTTTAAAGCATGTTCAATGGATTGATAATTATTATCGATTACATCGCTGAAAGAATTGTTCATATTCCGTAACTCCCATATCGACATCAAGCCAGCTATTAGTAACATAAATACCAATAGCATGAAACTCGAAAATATTTTTACTTTCAATTTTTTTATCATTTTCACTGAGATTTAAATGGATTGTAAAAGTAACTATATTTTGCATTTTTAGGTGCATTTCCTTCTTTTTTAATAAAAAAAATTAGGACATCTTTTTATAGATACCCTAATTTTTAAAAGGTTAGAACTGTATATTGATTAATTCATCAACGACATAAATTCTGCATTACTTCTATATTTTGCAAATTCCAGATCGGTTGCCGCTTGCATTTTCATCGCGCTGTCGCGATCAATTGCTGTGCGCAGGTTCGATGTTACTTCAGCAAAATTATTGGTACGTGCTGCAATTAAAGCTTTCAGGTAAGCTGTTATTGCATCCGGATTTTCAATAGCATTGAGAGTTTCGGATGCTTTGTTGTAATTGTTGGTAAGCAATTGTGCCAAAGCAGCATTGTTTGTTTTAACATCACCAAAAGCTTCTACTGCTTGTGCGTATTGACCATTTTTTAAGTACAAGAGAGCCATTGCTTGATCCAGATTTTTTGCTCCGGATGCAGTTCCCAATAGTTCTTCGGCTCTGTCAGTTTGGTTTTCGTTAAGCGCAAGCAAAGCTAAGTTCACATTGGCTTCGGGAGCTTGCGACTTCACTTGCAGTGCACGATTGAATGCTTGCATAGCTTTATTTATATCACCTTCGCGATAAAAGCTTGTTCCGATATTGTTCCAAGCACGGTAATCTTGCGGATAGGTTGCTGTGACGTACTGATATATTTTTTCTTTTTCCGGTGTGTTATCAATAAGTGTGGCAGCATATAGCAACTCTTCTATGTTCAGTTCGCTTGGATTGCTTTTCCATAAAGTCAAAATTTCATCATCCGACTTACCAATTATTTCAATGTTTGCAGTCAATCGCGAGCGACGCAATTGTGGTAAAATAGTTTCGGCAAGTTCTTGAAAAACAAATGAGATGTTTTTTATCTCTCTTTCGCGTGTTTCGGGATCAGGATACATCGATAAAACTCGCAAAACTAAATCTTTGTCTTGCAAATTTGAGGCTTCAACCAATTGGCGAAAACCTTCCCAGTCTTGAGCAGTATAATGTGCGTTGATATCGGTGTTCACATCTTGCTTTTTCATTTCACTATCAAGATAGGCAGAAGTTCTCTTTTCGCGCTCTGCTGCCAATCTTTCGTTCAATGTTAAACCTCCATCAGGTGATGCATATGCAGATACTTCAATATCAACATTTTGCTTCGGATCGGTGTAAGCTTCTTTTACACGTCTTTTCCATGCTGCAATTTCACTTTTGTTTAGTTCGCTTGATCTTAAATCAGCTTGTTGAATTAAGAAAAGGATGTTAGCATCTTGTTGTTGCTGAATAATGCGTTGGAAAGCATCTTGTGCATCGGATGGATCGGTATTGAGGGCGCTTGCAAGTGTGGATGTTGCAACAACTCCGTCGGCAACTTTTACTTCGGGCAATTTCACCGGTTTCCCTTTTATCTTTGCGTTGAAACGAAGGAATAATTCCGATTCGCGCATATCCGGTTCGTATTCGTATTTAAAATTCATTGCCATATTACCTCCTTTGTTGCGGTTGATAATGATACCATTTCCGGCAACTTTATCACCTTGGTATGTATAAGGAGTACCATATGCTTCTTTGCCCGCATATTTAAGAACAGGTGTAACAACTACGGTAGCATTAGAGTTGAACCATTTTTCAGGAAAAATCCCATTTACAGTAACCGGCACTTCATTTCCAACTGTCTCTAATGGAGAAGGGGTTACATTAAAATGCGACGGCGTTAATGGTTTCAACGAACTACTGCATGAAGTGCTTAAAATTCCTATAAAGGCAAGCACAAACAACGATAAAAAAATGTTTTTAGTTTTCATGTGTGAATAAAATATTATGTTAATGATTTTGATTGTGATTTACAGACAAAAATACCTTTTTTTTATCACATTAAAAAAGAAAAGGATGTTTTAAAATTATATTAATGCACTTAATCGGTAATAAATCCTAAATTTCTCATTATATGCTGATTCTGTTCGTGCAAATTGATTGCGTTATACGCTTTATACTCTCTACGTAACGGATAATGAGAGCGAAAATAATAAAAGTTGTCGGGGTTTTCTTTCAATAATTTGGAGTCATTCAAAGGATTGTAGGTATGAAGAACAGCATGAGCTATTTGCTCATCGACTGCATACCTCGATAAATCGATCTCCTTATTTTCAGGTTCCGGAATAGGAATCAACTCAATATGTTCTTTTTTCAGATTAAAAAAATCGTTTATTGAATATAAACTCATTCTGGTTGCATTCCATTTTCCATCAGCAGAGTATCCTGCAATATGAGGAGTTGCAATATCCACTAACTGAAGAAGTTTTAGATCGATGTTCGGTTCGTTTTCCCAAGTATCGATAATGGCTCCTGAAACATTCCCTGCTTTTAAAGAGTTTTTCAATGCTTGATTATCCACAACGGCTCCACGAGAAGTATTGATAATGATGGGTTTTCGGTTTAAATCGTCAAAAAAAATTCCATCGGCAAGATGAAAAGTAGGGTGTCTGCCTTCTCTTATTAAAGGTGTATGAAAAGTAATAATATCAGCCTGTTTTTGAATCGTTTCCAAATCCACAAACAGATCGCTATTTTCCGTCTCACGCCGGGGAGGGTCGTTCAATAAAACTTTCATTCCAAAAAGTTCGCAGGCACGAGCCACCTCTTTTCCCACATTGCCAACACCCACAATACCAATTGTTTTGTCCTTTAACTTAAAATTGTTCTTTTCAGCCATGTATATCAACGATGCCGTAACGTATTGTTCCACCGAACGTGCATTGCAACCCGGTGCTGTACGCCACGCAATGTTGTGTGCATCGCAATAATCTGTATCGATATGATCAAAACCAATGGTGGCGGAACAAATGAGTTTTACGTTGGAATCTTTCAATATTTTTTCATCGAAATGTGTTACCGTACGAACAATCAATACATCTTTATCCTTTACGGCTTCTTTTGTAAACTGGTCGCCGGGAAGATAAGAAACTTTTCCAAACTGTTCTGCAACACCTTTGAGATAGGGAATATGTGCGTCAGCTAAAATTTTCATATCTGCAATTTTATGCTCTTGATTTAGAAAGAAGATCTTCTGCCATTGCTTTCGCTGCTTTTCGTCCGTCGCCCATGGCGAGAATTACGGTGGCACCTCCTCGAACGATGTCGCCTCCGGCATAGATTTCATGTTGAGCCGATTGCATGGTGTCGCTGTTGACAACAATTGTTCCACGATCCGTAATTTCCAAACCGGGAAATGTTGCCGGAATAAGTGGATTTGGAGAAACTCCAACACTCACAATCACTTGATCCACTTCCACCCAAACAGTATCTCCCTCTATGGCAATGGGTCGTTTGCGCCCTGATGAATCCGGTTCTCCAAGTTCCATACGCTGCAATAGCATGCGCTGTACGCGTCCGCGTTCGTCTCCTTCATATTTAAGAGGGTTGTGCAACGTCAGGAAAACGATACCTTCTTCTTTGCCATGATGAATCTCTTCGAGACGGGCAGGCATTTCTTCTTCCGAACGTCGGTAAACAATCATGGCTTTTTCAGCACCTAATCGTCGGGCGGTTCTCACAGCATCCATTGCAGTATTACCACCACCAATAACTGCCACCTTTTTTCCCATATATACAGGCGTATCGCTTTCGGGATTGGCAGCATCCATTAGATTGATACGTGTTAAATATTCGTTGCAAGACATCACACCATTTAAATTCTCCCCTGGAATGTGCATAAAGTGGGGCAATCCTGCACCACTTCCCACAAATATTCCTTGGTAGCCTTCAGCTAATAGATCTTCGTGCAAAATAGTTTTTCCAATAATGCAATTGGTCATAAATTTAACGCCCATTTTTGCCAACACGTCAATCTCTGTATCAACAATTTCGTTGGGTAATCTAAATTCGGGTATGCCGTAGCGCAAAACACCTCCTAATTCGTGCAAAGCTTCATAAACGGTTACGTCGAATCCTTTTTTTGCCATATCTCCTGCAAAAGAGAGCCCAGAGGGACCTGAGCCTATAACAGCTATTTTTATGCCATTGGCAGGATCTGTTTCCGGGATGGCAATGTTTCCGCTCTCTCTTTCGAAGTCTGCAGCAAATCTTTCAAGGTGACCAATTGCTATAGCCGGTTTGTTTAGTTTTTGAACATAAAAACATTGGCTTTCACACTGCCGCTCCTGCGGACATACGCGCCCGCATACTGCCGGAAGTGCACTCGCTTCTTTCAAAACTTTTGCTGCTTCCAAAAACTCATTGCGCTCTATATTTTTTATGAATTTAGGTATATTTATTTCTACCGGGCAACCCGATATACAGGTAGGATTTACACAATCGATACAGCGATGTGCTTCAGCAATAGCCTGTTCTGCAGTTAATCCTAAGTTGACTTCTTCATAATTCCTGCTTCTTACTTCAGGATCCTGAGAGTTCATTTCCACACGTGTCATTGAGGTGCGCTCTTTGTTTTTAATCGCTTTTCTCAATTCTTCGCGCCACGGAGCAGAACGTTCAGCTTTTAAATATTCTTGTGAAGACATTTATTTTTTTTATTTAGCTTTTAGCCGTTAGTTTTTAGCCAACAGCCTGTTTTTTATTCTCTTATTTTGACTCTTTGTTTTTCCGACTAACGGAAGGAATCTCTGTATAATATTCAACTTGTCACTGTTCAACTATTCACTGTTCACTGTTTCCTGTTCACTGTTTCCTGTTTCCTGTTCACTATTAGCTGCTGACCGCTGAATGCTGACCGCTGACAGCTAACCTCTAATTATAAGCCTTCAACCGCATCAACATCTCATCAAAATCTACCTGATGTGCATCAAACTCCGGTCCATCTACACAAACAAACTTTGTTTTTCCACCTACCGTTACGCGACAAGCGCCACACATTCCGGTGCCATCCACCATAATGGTGTTGAGCGAAGCAATGGTAGGGATATCGTATTTCTTCGTTAGAATCGAAACAAATTTCATCATGATGGCAGGACCAATCGTTAGGCACAGATCAACTTTTTCCCGTTGGATCACTTTCTCAATACCTTCCGTTATCAAACCTTTTTCGCCGTATGATCCATCATCGGTCATAATGATAATCTCACTGGCATATTTCTTTACTTCATCTTCCAGTATCACCAGTTCCTTTGTACGTGCTGCTAAAACAGCAATCACTTTGTTACCGGCTTTACTCATTGCTTCAATAATGGGCAACATGGGTGCAACACCCACGCCGCCTCCGGCGCAAACAACAGTTCCAAAATTATCGATGTGCGTAGCTTTTCCAAGAGGACCAACCAAGTCAGTAATGTAATCGCCCACTTCCAAATTACCTACTTTTTGCGATGATTTCCCAACAATCTGAATGACAAGTGTAATGGTTCCCTTCTTAATGTCCGATGAAGCAATCGTGTAAGGTACTCGTTCTCCTTTTTTGCCAACACGCACAATCACAAAGTGTCCTGCACGACGACTTTTGGCAATCAGAGGAGCTTCCACTTCTAATTTTACCACTTTTTCTGATAAATATTCTTTCCCTACAATCTTGTTCATGAACAGGCTGGTTTTTTCTTAATGCTACAATTAAATTAAGCTGCAAAATTAGCTAATTTCTCAAGACTTACAGATTTATTAAATGGAAATTGTCTTAAAATTTTGATAAAGCAATTTATGGTTTGTGTTCTGTAGTGTGTGGAGCCAAATCAATTACGAATTATTAATTACGAATTACGAATGATTCAACCGTGAACGGTACACATTTTAGGAGGGTTAAATATTGCACCATTGCACCCTAATTCTGATTTTCGAATACCTGCCTGTCACCTTATTTAATAAGGTCATCACTTATCTTTAAACAGTTAAAAGTTGGGATAGTGCAGAGTACGAGATGAGGTATATAGACTGTGTGAAACAGTTAACCCGCATTATTCATCACAATTAAACAATGTAAGCATTACGTGTTTATTAACCAGTGACTTATCTGCTCATTATGCTTTAATAGCTATAGCCATTTTTGGGTATTGTTCGCTTTTATCTTTACGTATCTGCTGTGTTGCAAACTCCTTGAAATAGACCTCTATATCGGCGGAGTTCGACGCCTTGCATCTACGCAAAGCTAAAAACGTGAATAATACGGGTTAAATGCCTTTCTAAAATTCCGAATCTCTTGTCCCTCCTCTTTTTCTCTTTACGCTCCTTGCGGCTGTATGTGCCAATCTCCTCTATAATTCACGCCACACATGCAATGCGTGACATTTGTTTTTCTTTTATTAAAAGTGTTGGTTATCTTTGTATTATTATTATTTTGTAAAAATATAAAACCACACCATTATGAAAACATTCAGTGAAAATGCCAACGCTATTTTTGATCAGGCTACAGCCGATTATCACATCAAAAATGATGTAAACACACCCATCACCAATCCTTTTGAAGAGGGAACCATCGATAGTTTTTTATACGAAAAAAATTGGATTGATGTAGTTCAATGGCATCTGGAAGACATTATTCGCGATCCCAATATCGATCCGGTAGAAGCTTTGAAAATTAAACGTACCATCGATAAATCCAACCAGGTGCGTACCGATTTGGTAGAACAAATAGATAGTTATTTCCTTTACCTCTATAAAGATGTAAAACCATCACCAGCCGCAACTATCAATACCGAAAGTCCGGCATGGGCGCTCGATCGACTCTCTATTTTAGCAGTGAAAATATATCACATGCGCGAAGAAGCTCATCGCACCGATGCTACGGCAGAACATATCGAAAAATGCGACCAAAAACTTAGCGTTCTTTTAGAACAACGTACCGATCTCTCTTCTGCTATTGATGAATTGCTGGACGAAATTAAGTCGGGGAATAAAGTAATGAAAGTGTACAAACAAATGAAAATGTACAACGATCCTTCCTTAAATCCTGTACTATACGGTAAAAAATAAACCATCGGCATGTTTTTAAACATACTTGTAATTCGCTTTTCAGCGTTTGGTGACGTAGCAATGAGTTTGCCGGCTGTTTACTCCGTTGCAAAAGCATATCCCAATCACACATTTTATGTGTTGACCTCCCAATCTTTTGAGCCTTTGTTTACCAATCAACTGCCCAACATTAAAGTCATTGGCGTTGATTTAAAGCAATATAAAGGGATGGATGGTTTGTACCGATTGGCTCGATTCGTTCATAAAAATTACGATATAGATAAAGTTGCCGATTTGCATGATGTTTTGCGAAGTAAATTCTTGCGCGCCTATTTTCTCCTTCATGGAAAACCGACAAAGCACATCAATAAAGAACGAGCTAAAAAAAGAGCAATTGTTAGACACAAAGCACCGTTAACACAGTTGAAACATTCAATTGATCGCTATCGGGATGTTTTTTTAGAACTGAAGTTAGATTCAGAAATGACTTTCACTTCCTATTTTGAAAACACTCCGCGAAATGTTGATCAGCTAAAAGCGATCTCTTTCGATTCTTCCAAAATCAATATCGGATTTGCACCTTTTGCCAAACATGCTGAAAAGATGTATCCCATAGATAAAATGGAGACTGTGCTGAAAGAAATTGCTTCGGTTGACAACAGGCATATCTATCTGTTTGGTGGTGGCAGTGCTGAAAAACAAAAGCTTCAGGATTGGGAAGCTAAATACCCCAATGTAACTTCAGTTGTTGGAAAACTATCGCTTAAGAATGAGTTGTTGCTGATGTCTTATCTTTCGGTTGTTGTCTCAATGGACTCCGCCAACATGCATCTATCTTCATTAGTTGGCACACCGGTAGTATCTGTTTGGGGCGCTACACATCCTTTCTTAGGGTTTTATGGTTTCAATCAATCGCCCGATAATGCGGTGCAAATAGAGCTGGATTGTCGTCCATGTTCGGTTTTTGGCAATGTGCCGTGCTGGCGTGGAGATCATGCATGTATGAAGTGGTTGCCGGAGCAGATGATTGTGGATAAAATTAAAGCGGTGTTGATGAAGCAGTAGAAAGCGAATTAGTTCCGCATTTGAACAAGAATTCAAATCCCTCGAGCTCCACTAAGTGGCATTTAAACAATCCAACCAAAACATTAAAAAGTCTGTGAATCAATAAATTATTGAATTACATGTTTTTTTTGGTTTGCTCTGTAAAATCGTAAAAGTTAAATCCAAATATCATCCGGATACTCCACTTTTTCTAAAAAAAGGGCATGAGCAGGTGCCGACTCACCGGCAGCACTTCGGTTTTTTGCTTGAATAATTTTTCGAAAGTCATCTTCGCTCAGTCGTCCCCTACCCGCTTGCAAAAGCGTGCCAACAATTGATCGAACCATGTTTCGAAGAAAACGATCGGCTTGTATTGTAAAAATGTAATCTTCTCCCTTTTTTTCCCAACGAGCATGTTTCACATTGCAGATATTAGTTTTCGCATCGGTGTGGAGTTTACTAAAGCTGGTGAAATCATTGGTCTTTAATAAAATGGTGCAAAGATGATTCATTAAACTAATATCCGGTTCGAAAAACACCCGATGTTTATATTCGTGCAAAAAAGGATCTTTCTTTTGCGTTACGCAATATGAATAGGTGCGCGAAATAGCGCTAAAGCGCGCATGCACATCGGGAGCAACTTCTTTTATGGAATGAATGGAGATATCTTTGGGTAAAAATCGATTGAGTTTCATGCACAATTCATCGGTATCAAAATCATCATTATCCCAATCGAAATGAGCAATCATGTTACGGGCATGCACCCCGCTGTCGGTTCTGCCAGCTCCAACCACATCCGTTTTTTTGCGCAGCAATGTAGAGAGTGCTTCCTGTAGTGTTTGTTGAACACTGCTGGCGTTTGGCTGGATTTGCCAACCGCAATATTTTTTTCCGTTGTATGAAAGTATGATAAAAAACCGTTTCATTTGTCTCTAACGGTAATGTGGAAACAAGCTTGTTTCATTTCGTGTTTCACATAACATCGGTCGTTCGCTTTCAGATCAAAAAGAACTTGTGCCAAAACAAGTTTAAGCCGTTCCGGCATAAGCTCTCCGGTAGGATGCTGGTCTACTTTCTCAAACCGTTTCCACGAAATATCGAACGTAGTTCCATAACGATGAGCGGAGTTGTCACTTGCATTGATATTGCGTTTCGATAGTCGAGTTATATCATCATCGGTACGAGTAATGCTCGTTACATATAGCTTGTATAATGGCAATTCTTTGCTGTAGAGAGAATCTCTGAAAGTTTGAGCTATATCTATAAATAGTTTAGCGGCCGATGGCACCAGATAAGGAATTGAATGAGTTATTTTATACGATTTATAAAGCTCTAATTCATCGGGCAAACGCACCAGTTCTTTTATTTGATGAAGAGTATCGTCGCGCGTTGCAAGCGGTTTTATGCCGTTTTTAATGGCCGATACAATGTGTAGTTCATTTAAATCGTTGAATTCTCGATTGTAGTTTCCTGAAAACTTTGCTTTACGTTCTCTCAGATCTACCGGAATTATGGTTTCGGGTTCTGTAGTGTTGTTTTTGCTGCCACAGCTAATGGAGATAAGCATTAAGGCAGAAAGAACAACATATTTCATTAAATTCATACGAAAAAAATCTCTCTGGTTTATTTGTTTAATTCGCGTAAACGAATTTTAGTGAGCACTTGTTTGGTGTTCAACGGAAAATCTCCATCCATCATCCAGGCGTAGTAGCTGGGTTCACGTTGTAATATTTGGGATACAGATTTACCTTTGTGTTTACCGAAATTGAAAACCTCTTTCCCGTTTTCATCGAAAACGATGCGACCGGCAAAGTCTGCATTGTCTTTAAAGCTTCCGTACTCTTTGGATAAAATCTCTACGTCGTTTGTTAAATCAGGATATCGTTGCAATTGCGATTTCAACACTTCGTATGTGGCTTTGGCATCTGCTTCGGCCGAGTGTGCATCAACCAACTCTTTGTCGCAATAGAATTTATAAGCTGCTTCCAAAGTGCGCGGCTCCTTTTTGTGAAAAATAATCTGAACATCTATAAACTTGCGATTACCCATATCGAAATCGATATCGGCGCGCAAAAACTCTTCGGCAAGCATGGGCACATCAAAACGATTGGAGTTGAATCCGGCCAAATCACATCCTTCGAGATGACTTGCCAGCGATTTAGCTATTTGCTTAAATGTAGGACAATCCTTAACATCTTCATCCGTTATTCCGTGTATTGCAGTTGATTCCGGTGGAATCGGCATCTCAGGATTAACGCGTCGTGATTTCACTTCTTCATCACCGTTGGGAAATACTTTCAAAAAAGATATTTCAATAATTCTGTCACGCGATATATTGATACCTGTAGTTTCTACATCAAAAAAAACCAAAGGGTTTTTCAAATTTAATTTCATTCTAATTTTTTTTACAATGCCTTTGTGGATGATTGTTTTCTTAGCGGCATCGGCTAAGTTTATAAAAATATTTATTACTCTCTTTTGGGGAGTAACAATTACGATATTTTAGTTTGTACTACCATGAATGTACAGCAAACAGCTAAAAGCTGACCGCTAAAAGCTAACAGCTCCTTAATCATTCAACATCATCGGCATAATCAAAGATAACATTTCTTCATTTTCTTCGTTTTCAACAGGAAGAATAATGCCGGCTCGTGAAGGGTCAGACAACTCTAAAGTTACATCAAGTGACGGAATGTTGCTTAAAATATCAGCCAGAAAACTTCCTTGAAAGCCAATTTTCATGGCGGTTCCCGAATACTGACATGTAATTGTTTCTTCGGCTGCAGTCAGGTAATCAATATCTTGTGCGGATAATAATATTTTATCTTCAGAAAGTTCCATTTTAACCAAACTGCTCGAAGGATTCGAGAAAACTGAAACTCGCTTAATTGCATTTAAAAAATCCAATCTGTCCAACGTAGCTTTATTTGGATTGCTTTCTGGAATTACCGAATTATAATTTGGGTATTTTCCCTCAACAAAACGACAAAACAAATTATACTTGGAAAGTTTCACAATGGCATAATTTTCATCGAAAGTCACCACTACTTCGTTCTCTTCCCTTGGCAAAACCGAACGCAATAAATTTGCAGGTTTCTTTGGTAAAATAAATGAGGCATCTCTGTCACCTTTCACATCAGTTGAAGTCACTTTCACCAATTTGTGTCCGTCTGAAGCAACAAACGTTATGTCATCTGTTGTGATGTCAAAGAAAATTCCATTCATCACCGGACGCAGTTCGTCGGTGCCAGTTGCAAAAATTGTCCTATTGATGCCACTGAGCAAAATTTGTGAGTCGAATGTGAGCGATAGTGCCGTTTCATTCAATTCTCTTGGGCGCGGATAATCTTCACCCTTGAGTCCAATAAAATTGTACTTTCCGTTGTGAAAATAGATATACACTTCGAGTGTTTCATCATTAATATCAAACGTTAATGGTTGATCAGGTAATTCCCGCAGGGGATCCAATAAATTATTTGCATTAATTGCTAATGAGCCTTCACCTTCATGATCGGCTACTTCTACGAAAGTTTCCATTCGTATTTCGCTGTCAGCAGCGGTGATAGTCAATTTATTACCTTTTAGTTCAAGAAGGAAACATTCGAGAATGGGCAATGTGCTCTTCGTACTGATTACGCGACTAATATTCAGTAAATGAGATGATAGTAATGCGCTTGAGACTACAAATTTCATAGGATGTTATTTTTATATGTATTATTGAACTTTCATTTAATTGAACAAATATAGGAAATATTTCCTTGAAAAAGGTTCTTTCGTTAATTTTTAATTTAATCCCAATTTTAGGGCATTAATTTTATTGAACTAAGCGATAGTTAGTGTCAAAATGAAAATAGCTATTTCTTGGATTTCTGATATTGCTTTATAAATGGTTCGTATATATGACCTGCGGGATTGACAACGCGTAATTGAAAAAGTAAAACCCCGAAAAATTACTCCTTTTTATTGAGTGGATGATGAGAAATAATTTCCTGACGAAGGAAGTTTCTATCCAAATGGGTATAAATTTCGGTAGTTGTTATTTTTTCGTGTCCCAACATGGCTTGTATGTGTCGAATGTTTGCACCACGCTCAAGCATATGAGTTGCAAAAGAGTGTCGGAAAATATGCGGACTGATTGTTTTTTTAATGCCTGCTTCTGCTGCATATTTTTTTATGTAATAAAAAACTGTGATGCGCGAAATGGCAACTCCGCGTCTACTTAAAAAGAGAAACTCTTCGTTCTCTTTTTTGGCTTCAATGGTTCTTCGGTGAATCAGGTAGTTGTTTATTTTTTGAATAGCTATATCCGATATGGGCACCAAGCGTTGCTTGCTGCCTTTTCCGTCTACACGAATAAAACCTTCGTCGAAAAAAAGATTTGAAAACTTCAAATTCACCAATTCCGAAACACGTAAACCGCAACTATAGAGTGTTTCGATTATGGCATAGTTCCGTGCGCCTTCAATAGTTGATTGATCGATTACCGACAAAATTGAATCTATTTCTTCTATGGAAAGTACAGTTGGAAGTTTTAATCCTAACTGTGGCGATTCTAAAAGTTCGGCCGGATTGAGTTGAATATAATCATCTAAAAAGAGATAGAGAAAGAATGATTTCACTCCCGACAAAACTCGTGCAATGGAGCGGGGTTTGATATCTTGATCGTATAGTTGTGCTAAAAATTCTTCGAGATGAGAAGTTGTAATATCCGTTACTGCTAACTCATTTTCTTCTGCATATTTCATCAATTTATTTAAATCGGTTAAATATGCAGAAATAGAGTTCTTAGAAAGACCTTTTTCTAATAACAAATAGCGTTTATACTTTTGGATCATCTGGTCATTTTTCATGACAAAACCTCTCTGAAGCTTTTTTCATGGCTTTTTTAAAAATAAAACTCTTCCTGAAATTTTTTTTGATAAAATTGATGAGTCCACTCCTAAAAGTCAATCACCTTGGTTTTCGTTCTAAAGAGAACTTTTGCTGAGTGCTGATTATGATGGTTTTCAGAGTGAACTCAACAATCTGTTTTTAGCTTTCAATTCCTTCCTTTTTGAGTTCTTTTTCCAGTGCGAAAGCAGAATAAAGCAAGAAAATAGCACTTATCAGCAATAATACCGGCCACTCATTGCGTTGTTTGTACATCAAGAAAGTAGCAACCAACAACAACAGACAAGCAAAAACCTGAAAATTGAAAAGTCGTTTCCCACGAATACTTTTGCCGGGATAAGGAGAAGCTAAAGTTATTGCTGAAAACAGACTAACGCTCACAACCATTCCCCATACTGCGATTTCGGGAATAAATGAATAAGTTATCGTAAAAATTAAAATGAATAAGGCGGAAACCTTATACACTATATTTTTGAAATTATATTTCATTATTTCTAAGTTAAAACTCTTTTTGCAAAAAGAGCTACTCGATGACGAAAACCTCCTCGTTTTCCTTTTTCATCAAATAATTTTCTCGAGCAAACTTTTCCAAATTTTCCTTGTCCGATTGCAATTCGTGAAGTTTTGCCTTATCTGCTTCGGTTTTTTTTCTGTAAAATTCAATCTGTTTCTTCAAACTTCTGATTTCTTTATCGCTATCTATACGTTTCATAATGTTGCTATCGCTAAAAAAGAACAACATAATAACCACAAACAGAAGAATGCCAACCTGCAGACTTTTAAATCCCAGCAATCCTTTTTTTATTCTTTTTGCCTCTTTCATTATAGTGAAACGAAAATAGTTTGTTTTGTAAAATACAAATATAGAAGAAAAATCGATTCTATTGGAAATTTCTCACAAAAAAGAAATATTCCAAGGTGTAAGCTGAAATATACAAAAAAAAGTTATCTTTGATGTTATAATCTCAATTTTTTAATCCTATTACTGTTTTTCAATGAAAAAAATTATTGCAACACTTTTAGTTCTACAATTTTCTGTACCTATAATCTTTTCCTGTACCAATTTCCTTATTGGTAAAAACGCATCGACTGACGGCTCTACCATGATCTCTTATTCTGCCGATTCATATAATCTTTACGGAGAATTATATCATTGGCCGGCAAAAACATACAAAAAAGGCGACATGCTGAAAGTGTATGAATGGGACTCGGGTAAATACATGGGAGAAATACCCCAAGTTTTACAAACGTACAATGTACTTGGTAACATGAACGAATACCAACTCGCCATTGGCGAAACAACTTTTACGGGACGTCGAGAATTAGCCGATTCCACAGGAATTATGGATTACGGCAGTCTTATCTACATCGCCCTGCAAAGAGCCAAAACAGCACGCGAGGCGATAACTGTTATGACCGACCTGGTGAAAAATCACGGATATTACAGCACCGGCGAATCGTTCTCAATTGCAGATCCAAACGAGGTTTGGATATTGGAATTGATTGGCAAAGGCGCGGGTAACAAGGGTGCTGTGTGGGTGGCAGTTCGCATTCCGGACGATTGCGTTTCGGCACATGCCAACCAAGCACGTATTCAACAATTCCCATTGAACGATCCGGAGAATTGCATCTATTCCCCCGATGTGATCTCTTTCGCACGCGAAAAAGGATATTATTCAGGAAACGATGAAGATTTTAGTTTTGCACAAGCTTATGCCCCACTCGATTTTGGAGCACTTCGTTTTTGCGAGGCACGCGTGTGGTCGTTTTTCAACCATATAAATAAAGACATGGGCAAGTACGTTACGTATGCCAAAGGGGAAACTACCGACCCGATGCCACTTTACATCAAACCGGACAAAAAACTATCGTTGCGCGATGTGCAAAACTACATGCGCGATCATTACGAAGATACCGAACTTGATTGGAGAAACGAGTATGGAGCAGGTCCTTTTAACTCACCTTACCGTTGGTCTCCCTTAACTTGGGAGGTGGACTCCGTAGAATATTGTAACGAAAGACCAATTTCAACTCAACAAACAGGCTTTTCATTTGTTTCACAATCGCGTTCGTGGTTGCCCAATGAGATTGGTGGAATCTTGTGGTTTGGGATTGATGATGCTGCACAAAGTGTTTACTATCCTATTTATGTCGGGAACACAACAGTTCCGGAGTCTATGGAAGTAGGCAATGGCGATTTACTAAATTTCACATGGGAGTCAGCATTTTGGGTGCACAACTGGGTTTCAAATATGGTATACGATCGCTATAGCGACAAGATTGTACACGTAAGAGAAGTTCAAAATAGGCTGGAAAGTAAGTTTGAAACACAACAACCCGATATAGAAAAAGAAGCTTTGGCTTTATACGGAAAGTCGAAACCAGAAGCTGTGAAATTTCTAACCGATTATAGCAACGAGAACGTGAGATCGGGATTGAGCGAATGGAGAAAATTAGGTGAATACCTAATGGTGAAATATGTTGATGGTGTGGTAAAGAAAGAAGAAGATGGTAAATTTAAACGCAATGCATATGGCAATCCGGCATCGCCAGAGAGACCCGGATATCCTGAAGAGCATTATCGTAAAATAATCGAAGAAACAGGAGATAAATATAAAGTTCGTTATAACTATTAGAAAGAATCAATCAGAACAGAATACTTATAAAACTATGAATCAAGAAACAGTGTTAATGCAAGTTACCCAAAAAGCCCAAGCCTGGCTTACAGGGAATTATGATGAAGAGACGAAAAAAGAAGTTCAAGAAATGCTGGACAACGAAGATAAATCGTTGCTCATTGATGCATTTTATAGAGAGTTGGAGTTCGGTACCGGTGGTCTACGCGGAATTATGGGTGCAGGCACCAATCGTATAAACAAATACACCATAGGAAGTGCTACACAAGGTCTATCGAATTATCTTTTGCAAGAATTTGCAGAGCTTTCCAAAATAAAAGTTGTAATTGGGCATGATTGTCGCAATAATAGTCGTAAATATGCTGAAATATCAGCAGATATTTTTTCTGCCAATGGCATAAAAGTCTATCTTTTTGAAGCATTGCGCCCAACCCCAGAAGTTTCTTATGCAATACGCAAATTGGGTTGCCAAAGCGGAATTATGATAACAGCATCGCACAATCCGAAAGAATATAATGGTTACAAAGCTTATTGGAATGACGGTGCGCAAGTATTGGCTCCTCACGACAAAAATATCATTGTAGAAGTAAATCGTATAAAAAAAGTAGAAGATATAAAATTTGAAGGCGACCCATCCCTTATCAATATTATTGGAAAAGATATGGACAATGCCTTTATTGAGGAGGTGAAAAAACTATCTCTCTCGCCCGAAGCAATTGAACGACACCACGATCTCAAAATTGTATATACTCCCATTCATGGAGCGGGAATCACACTAATTCCCGATGCACTTAAAGCGGTAGGTTTTACAAACGTTATTGGAGTACCGGAACAGGATGTTATTAGCGGAGATTTCCCAACTGTGGTTTCTCCTAATCCCGAAGAACCGGCTGCATTGGAATTAGCTGTGAAGAGAGCGGAGGAAACAGGTGCCGAAATTGTGATGGCAACCGATCCAGATGCTGACAGAATTGGAACTGCGGTGAGAAACGATGATGGCGAGTTTGTATTGATAAATGGTAATCAAACCATGATTATCCTTTTGTATTATCTAATAACCCGTTGGAAAGAACTGGGTAAAATTACGGGTAAAGAATACGCAGTTAAAACAATCGTAACAAGCGAACTTGTAAAGAAAATTGCAGCTAAAAATGGTGTTGAACTGTTTGATTGCTACACCGGTTTTAAATGGATTGCAAAAATTATTAGAGAAAACGAAGATAAAAAAGTTTATTTAGGCGGAGGCGAAGAAAGCTATGGCTTTTTGGCGGGTGACTTTGTGCGCGATAAAGACGCCGTTTCTGCCTGCACTCTTTTTGCTGAAATAGCTGCATGGGCAAAAGATAACGGAAAAACAGTATATCAATTGCTGCAGGATATATACCTGGAGTACGGCTACTCTAAAGAAGAAGGCGTGTCGCTTGTAAAAAAAGGGAAAGAAGGAGCTGAAGAAATTGAAGCAATGATGAAGAATTTTCGGGCAAATCCGCCTGCAAAAATTGCCGGTTCTAACTTAACATTACTGAAAGATTTTGCTTCGCTTGAAGCAACTGATTTTATAAGCAAAGAGCAGATAACGCTTTCAATGCCTACAACAGCCAACGTCCTTCAGTATTTTACGGAAGAAGGAACAAAACTATCCATTCGTCCATCAGGTACTGAACCGAAAATAAAGTTCTATATTGAAGTAAAAGGCGAAGCCTCAACACGTGAAGAACTGAAAGATGCGAAAACAGCCGCCGAAGAGAAAGTTAAACTAATTCGAAGTGAATTGGGTATTTAGTCTTTGCAAATAATTAAGAGTGAAGAGTGACAAAAGGTAAAGATGCGTGATTCAAGGCTTCTTTTGCTGACACAATGTAAACATATAAAGAAAATTAAATGAGAAGAAAATTAAAAATAGCTTTGGTTGCTCATGACAACCGTAAAGTGGATATTATAGATTGGGTTATATATAACTCAAGTTTTTTGGCAAAACATTCATTAGTTTGTACAGGAACAACCGGTACGTTAGTCAAGGAAGCTCTTGCCAGTAGAGATATACATCCTGATATGCAGATAATGTCATCTGGACCAATGGGTGGTGACGCCGAAATAGCTGCAATGGTTGTGAGAAAAGAGATAGACTTAGCAGTTTTTCTGATTGACGACCTCCATCCACAACCTCACGAAGCAGATATTATGATGCTTCTAAGACAATGCAGAGTGCACAATGTGCCTATTGCGTGCAATAGATATAGTGCTGACTTAATGATTACAAGTGATCTGTGGGACGATGAAGAATACATACCCATGGATCCTCATTACGAAGTTTTTGATAGACAAAAACTGAATCTGAAAGTAAAATAGAATCATAGTTATCAAAAAATCTATCCGATTTAAATAAAAATACCGCCTCAGATAATTTGAGAGCGGTTTTTTTTGTTTTAGCAAGTTGATATAAAAATATTCATAAACAAATTCTTTGCTCAACTGTTTTAGTACTATACCTTTTAACAAGTTACAGAAAGTTTTTTCCATAAAAAACAAATTAGTCTCGATTTTCATTTTTAATGCAAAAAAATATCAACTAACACGTTGCTGTTAGTTTTGTGAAGGTCTTTTTGTGAACAGACAAAAAACCACTTATATGAAATATATTACATCCAAACACAAATTATTATGACTACAAATTTAATAGATGTTCTTCGAAAATCGTTTACGGAAAAATCGTATCAGGAAATTTCGCAATATGTGGATATAAATACTGAATCTACTAAAAACGGTATAAAAGCGATTATTCCTGCCATGTTAGCTTCCATATTAGGAATCAACACTGTCAACAACGCCGTTCAACCCACATGGTGGAATGCTTTAAAAGACGATTATCCCTACAGTGAAAATGAGTTTATCGATGTTACCAATATCAAAACACCCTCTTTTCTTACAAAAGGTCGCGAGGTTTTATCCGGAATGTTTCATTCCTGCCACGACGATTTAATTGCCTCAGTTAGCAGCGTTGCCGGCATTCAAAAAGAGAAAGCCGCAGGCTTAATTGAGGTGAGTGTTCCTCTTATAATGGGTTATTTAAACAATTGGATGCGGAGAAAAGGATGGAAGTTTAAAGATTTAATCCAGAATTTGTTTGAGCAGAAAGCCAATATTGTCGGGGCGCTTCCCACAGGGATTTCTCCGGCACACTTTGGAATTAACAACATGCCGAAACATAATTTCTCTGAAACCATAGAAACTAAAATACCTACACACGGCGCACCGCGCAAAAAAAGTAGAAACGGATTGATGTGGTTGATCGGTTTGATACTGTTGGCTCTTTTATTGTGGTATTTTATGGGTTGATGAAAGTTAGAGGTTAGAGGTTGAAGGTTATGAGGTTAGTGACTTGGGATTCGAGATTCGGAATTCGAGGCTCGGGGGGTTAAACCTTAATGAATTTATGATTAAAACTTTTACATTTTATGATGCAAATCAAAAGTCATGTTTTGAAAAGTTAATGACATTTTCAGGTTAACCAGAAATATAAAAGAACGACATTAAATTGTTGTTCTTTTTTTCGTGAATCAATTTATTTAATTAATGTTTTCTTATCTTTGTTACTGGAA
>JAQVGF010000153.1:1249-5455 GCA_028696875.1 Dysgonamonadaceae bacterium | reverse complement strand
CATTTGAGAGTATATACGAATACAACCAATGCCGACTATATAAAGATGGCAAGTTTGACATGCTACACGGACAAGACGAAACTATATTGCCCGCATTGGCAATGGGCGGAGCCCAAGGAGGCATTGGTGGAACCACCAATTATAATGGTCGTGAACTTGTAGGTATTATCAATGCTTGGAACGAAGGTGACCTGGAAGAAGCGCGCAAAAAACAAAATTTCTCACAAGATGTGATCAATGTAATTGTGAATTATAGAGGGAATATAGTGGGCGGCAAGCGCATTATGAAATTGATTGGGCTGGATATGGGATTAAATAGAACTCCTTTCCAGAACATGACCGATCAAGAAGAGGGTTCCATGAAGAAAGAGCTGGAAGCAATTGATTTCTTTGATAGATGCAATAAGTTTTAGTTACTATACTTGAGGTGCGACTTGAAGTCACGCACCTATTTGAACCTCGAGATAAATAATTTAGAACATATTTACATTTTATCTGTTTCAATAGCAAACTAAGTTATCTTTAACACAATTTGAAACTTTAGATTGTTCTTTATTATGAAAAAGTTAGCCCTCTATTGGCAAATATTAATTGGTATGTTATCCGGGGTTTTACTGGGATTGATACTATCTCAATTCGAGTGGGGAAGCCCTTTTGTTCAAAATTGGATTAAACCGTTTGGGAATATTTTTATAAACTCCCTTAAACTCATCGCAATACCTCTCATCTTGGGTTCGCTTATAAAGGGTGTATCGGACTTAAAAGATATTTCCCAACTTTCCAAAATAGGATTAAAAACCATAAGCCTTTATATAGCTACTACTTTGGTGGCCGTTTCTGTGGGATTATTAATTGTGAATATTATTGTGCCCGGACAGCATATTTCTGAAGAAACACGAACCGAATTGATTTCGGAATATGCCGGAGAAGCTACGCAAAAGCAAATGGATGCACAACAAAAGCGTGAAGAGGGTCCTTTACAAGCATTGGAAAACATTGTTCCTGAGAACATATTTGGTGCTTCGGCAGATAATACCAATATGCTACAAGTAATTTTTTTCGCCATCTTTTTTGGTATTGGGATGATACTAATTCCGGAGGAAAATGCAAAACCGGTAAAAGAATTCTTCGACAGCTTCAATTCTGTAATCTTAAAACTGATAGACCTTATTATGCTGGCAGCTCCTTTTGGAGTTTTCGCTTTATTAGCTACTTTAGTGACGGAAGCTCCGAGTGGTGATTTGTTTGTGGCACTTGGCATGTACGCTTTCAGCGTGTTGTTAGGTTTAGCCACTATGATTGTTTTTTATATGCTGATAGTGTGGCTGGTAACAAAACGTACACCCGGTTATTTTATCAAAGGTATTGCGCCGGCACAGCTTCTGGGTTTTTCAACCAGTTCCAGTGCGGCTACATTGCCTGTCACGATGGAGAGAGTGGAAGATCACTTAGGAGTAGACAAAGGAATAGCCAGTTTTGTGCTTCCCATTGGTGCAACCATTAATATGGATGGAACAAGTCTTTATCAAGCAGTAGCTGCTGTGTTTATAGCTCAGGCATTTGGCATGCATCTAACTCTAACAGCTCAATTGGGCATTATTGTTACGGCCACGCTGGCATCTATTGGCAGCGCTGCAATTCCCGGTGCGGGAATGGTTATGCTTGTGATTGTTTTAGCTCAAGCCGGAATTCCTGAAGCTGGTTTAGCATTAATATTTGCTATTGATCGCCCATTAGATATGTGCCGCACAACTGTTAACCTAACGGGCGATGCCGCAGTGGCGATGATTGTGGCTAAAACAGAAGGAAAGTTGAAATAGAAGATTGAATAAGTTGAGAGTTGTCAAATGATGTAAAATAATGGCGAAAGATCTATTTTGCGTTGGAAAGGGGTATTTAAGAACCTAAAACAGTGAATGATGAACTCATTTTACAATAATATGAGACAATAGGAATAGTTTATTTGTTTCTTTAAATATTTTGATGCTATTTTTATCACTGCTAAAACAATAAACATAAGTTATATATGCAAGATTCCATAGAGTTTTATTTGACTTTTTCTAATCTTTTTTTCTCTTTGAATAGTACGGCTTTTTCAATTTTATTTTGAACGAGGTTGTCAGAGTAGACTCTTTATTTGAAGGGTTTATACTATTGCAGTAATTATTAAAACTATTTTCCTAACATCGGAAACAGCTCTTTGATTTCTTCTTGTGTTGGTTGTTTGCCGTACTCACAAATCTCGAAAGCTTCGGCTTCTGTTATTTCCATAGCTCTATCTTTACCGTACCATTTTATTAATGATTCCCGAACAGCATCTGTAAGGGGACGTTTGCGAAACGCCAGGAGCCATTTCTGTTTGCCGGCTTCATCTTTCGGCACGTTTTGCAGTTCTCCCGACAACCAAGGCAGCCATTCAAAGTACTGTGATTCATGAGCTGACATACCATAAATCTTTTTCTCCAAAACATCAGATATATCTATGGCAATGTCCGGTATAAAAGGATATGGTTTTTGAAATCTATCTTGTGTATACAAGAAAACAGGATTCTTTTTGAGAGCCGGCGTATCTGAAGCCACATTTGGTACTATCACCATAAAGGCTGCATCCTGCAAAATAATGGCAGTGTTGCGATGATCGGGATGATAATCGTAAGGGCGCGGACCGATAACTACATCGGCATCCCACTCACGTATAATTCTAATTACTTGCAATCTAACATCTAATGTTGGCATTAGCTCACCATCGTGATTGTCGAGAACAGTATATGTTACTCCAAATCTTTTTCCGGCCTCCTGGGCTTCTGCCCTTCGTATCTTTGCCAAATGTCCACCTCCCTTATTAAAATGTCCGGCATCTCCATTGGTTAAAGAGACAAATAGTACATTGTGTCCCATCTTTGCAAACTTAATAGCAGTACCGCCGGTGGAAGTGTCCGCATCATCAGGATGTGCGCCAATTACGACAACATTTATTTTCTTTTCTTGACCATGAGAAAATGTAAAGCTCATCAAAAAGAGGGATAAAAAAAGTATGAATCTCATAACAAATGGATTTAAATGTCTATTTTTGGATATTATTTATTATATCTAACAAAGATATAAAATTATTTCAGATGCCAACTCGTAATTGATCAGTTATTATAATTCAAAATATGATATGAGACACTTAAAACTTATTTTTCTTATTACAACTTTTTTACTTGTAAACTCATTGCTTCTAATCTCGCAAACGGTTTATCATGAAGCATCAGAATTTCCATTAATGGGAAAGATTACTCCTGAAACAGAAACACGATACGAACGACTTCCCGCATACCTCAAAAACAGTGTATCGCGTCCCGCGATTTGGTCATTGGGTAAAAACACATCTGGACTTGCAATAAGGTTTAACTCCAACTCCACTTCAATTTCGGCAAAATGGGAGGTGTTACAAAATGTGAGCATGAATCATATGACTGAAACCGGGATTAAAGGATTGGATTTGTATGCTTGGGAAAACAACAAATGGCAATTTGTAAACACGGCACGTCCGACTGCCAAGCAATCTGAACAGGTGATAATCTCTAACATGACTCCCAAGGATAGAGAATTCATGCTGTTTCTGCCATTGTACGATGGACTCACCACTCTCTCAATTGGAATAGATTCCTTGTCACATATTCGTGTTCCACGAATGAATCTACCAGCAACTAAAAATCCTATTGTGGTGTATGGCACCAGCATTACACAAGGAGGCTGTGCCTCGCGCCCCGGCATGTCGTATACCAACATTCTTACCAGATGGATGAATCGGGAGTTTATCAATCTGGGTTTTAGCGGGAATGGACAGTTAGATTATGAGATTGCCGAAGTGATGGCAAAGAGAGAAGATGTAGACCTCTTCGTACTCGATTTTATACCAAATGTGACGGAAGAAAAAATTAAAAACAGAACGCAACATTTTGTGAATATTATTAGGAAGGAAAATCCGGAAACACCGATACTTTTGGTGGAGTCTGTAATATTTCCCCACTCGGTATTCGATACCTCAACCGATAACATCTTGACGGTTAAAAACAGAGCGCTACGCGCAGAGTTTGATCAGTTGAAAAATTCCGGCGATAAAAATATCTATTACTTGGAAAGTGACGATTTGTTGGGAGATGACGGCGAAGGAACGGTTGATGGTGTACATTTAACCGATCTGGGTTTTCAACGCTTTGC
>JAQVGF010000153.1:0-1149 GCA_028696875.1 Dysgonamonadaceae bacterium | reverse complement strand
TCTTAATTCTTAATTCTTAATTCTCAACTCCCTTTCCCTTTCTCTCAAGATATCTTTCACATTGCTGCACACAGTCGTATCCAAGCATTGTTCCAAGCATAAAGTCCTCTTCGTTCGTATAATCTGACAGAGATTTTTTGTCAAAAGATTGAATTATTTTTATGCACAACTCGTTACCGAAAAAGATATTTACCTTGTTTACATTTACTTCCAGTAAAAAATAGCTGATTCCTTTTCTTACTAACAATTTTTCAGCTTTATTAAGCTCGTCGGTATTTATGGTAATCAAAACAAGATTTCGTAATCCCTTTTTGTATTCATAAATATGATGAGCCAATATCTGCATTTCTACCGTTTGATAATCGGCTCTTTGGTTCGGCATACAATTAAATCCCGTTAAATAAATTCATCTTTTAACTTATTGATCCAATCTTTTATTCTTTCATCTGTTAAATCGCCTTGATTTTCTTCGTCCAAAGGCAAACCAACAAATTGTCCGTCAATTTCTCCCCTGGATTCATCATAATCGTAACCATCTGTAGGTACTTGTCCAATAATTTGACATCCTTTTCCTTCAAGCTTTTCATATATATCACCAATAGCATCAACAAATGAATCGGAATAAGAATATTGATCGCCCAAACCAAAAATAGCAATTATTTTTCCCTCTAAATCCGCTGCTTCAATTTCGGGTAAGAAGTCCTCAAAATCGTACTGTAAATCACCTATCCCCATAGTTGAAGCTCCAAATATAAGATTGGAGAACTCTTCCATGTCGTTAGCTTTAGCATTAGCAACATCAAAAATTGTGGCTATATCTGCTCCCAGCTCTTGTTGAATTTGCTTTGCTACCGCTTCTGTGTTTCCTGTATCTGAACCGTAAAATATTCCTACTTTTTGCATAATGCTTATATTTAAATTGTTATTATTGTCCTTAGGGATAATTTTGGTAAAATTAAAAAGTTAATTCCCCATTTTATCTCGTTCTAATAATAAAACAAAGTGTTCCTTATTTTGTTTTGATTTTCTTTACTATTTGTACATTGCCCTCCAGCCCGCATTGTGCATAAGCAGGGAATAATCTTCGCTCATTGCGAGTGCGTGTGTTGCGAAGCGAATTCTTTTTTTGCCATAAGTAGAATTAGAGAA
>JAQVGF010000014.1 GCA_028696875.1 Dysgonamonadaceae bacterium | reverse complement strand
AGTTGTAGGTATTATGTCGACTTCTTCAATAACTTTCAATGTCCAAACAATCTTCTTCTTTACTTTATTCGATTGGTCCTCGTAAAAGTTATCGAAGTAGTCTTTAAAGAAATAGATATTTCGTCTTTTCTTCATCTTGCAAAGATATAAAAAGTAGTCCAATTAGACAACATTAAGTGCATTTATTGAATCAATAAAAAGAGTTTTTTCTAACTAAAACTACATATAAATCATCTTTCTCGTCATTCCCCCATCTATCACAAAATTTTGGGCAGTAATAAAGTCGTTCTTCTCATCCAAGAGAAATAATATGGTGCTAACTATATCGAGTGCATTACCCACTCTTCCTGCCGGATGTTGCTTATGGTCTTCTTCCGATAAATTTATTTGATGAGCTTCAGCTCTTTTCTTTACGCCAGAAACATCAATCCAACCGGGACTGATACAATTGACCCTTACGTCAGGAGCTGCGCTCATAGCTAAAGCATGTGTAAAAGCAAAAATGCCACCTTTACTCGCCGAATATGCCTCGGTATTGGACTCAGATTGAAAGGCACGGGTTGAAGCCATATTGATGATGCATCCTTTTGTTTTTTTGAGGTAGGGCAGTGCATACTTAGAACACAAAAAAGCTCCCGTTAAGTTGGTATTTAGTACTTGTTGCCACTCGTTAAGAGTAAGTTCTGTTATGGGTTTGTTGATGCTTATGGCTGCATTGTTTATTAGACCGTAAAGAGTTTCGTTTCTTTTAAGTGTTCGACCAATTGCACTTACAACCTCCTTTTCCTTAGAAACGTCTACTTGGTAAAATGAACAACTTTCATTTTCTATTTCCGATTCAAACTCATCTAAGGCTTCTTTATCGTGATCGAAAACAGAAATTAGATAATTGCTTTTGAGTAATTCTTGTGTTGTTATTTTACCAATACCTTGCGCTCCGCCTGTGATGATGATGTGAGGTTTCATATATTCTATGTTTGATTTTTATGATTTATCAAAGATACTATTTTTTTATTTCTCACAAAGGGGCAAAGACGCAAGGAGAAACATGAAAGTTATTTCACCAGCCGAGCTCTCTGTAACAAAAATCATGATTACGGAGGAGTTAGCACTGTTAGCACGTTTTAATTGCAACATTTCGACTTCGCTCAATGCAGGAATTTCGACTTCGCTCAATGTCGCGTCGGTGAATGCCAAAGATAGGTGCGGACTGCAAAAATGAATTTACAACATAAAAAAATGGTGACAACATGAATTACACATCCACGCCATCACCATCTAATTTCTTGTCACTTCTCCTTTTCTTGAAAAGACTCTTTTATCTTCTATTGCCCATAGCAATCATAATATAATAAATCAACGTAGCCAACGAACCCAATGCAGCAACTACATATGTATAAGCTGCCCATTTGAGTGCATCTTTTGCTTGCGCGTGATTGCTCACGTTAGTTACTCCGGCAGTGCTCAACCATACCAAGGCACGACTTGATGCATTTATCTCTACCGGAAGGGTAACGAAACTGAAAAGGGTGGTCATGGCAAATAGTCCGATACCGAACCAAATAAGCATCGGGAAGGTTTGAAGCATTAGAATTCCGGCTAATAGAATCCAAGTCACCCATTTGGAAGAAAAGGAGACTGCAGGCACTAATGCTGAACGCATTTTTAGTGGTGCGTAAGCGCGTGCATGTTGCACCGCATGGCCCGTTTCGTGAGCAGCAACTGCTGCTGCGGCAACACTGCTACTTTGAAAAACGGGCTCGCTCAGGTTAATTGTTTTGTTTACGGGATTGTAGTGGTCTGTCAGACTACCACGTACCGATACAACTTTTACGTCATAAATACCATTGTCATGCAGCATCTTTTCGGCAATGTCTTTACCCGTCATGCCATTCATTAATGGAATTTTGGCGTATTTTTTAAATCGACTTTTCAATTGAGCAGATACTGCCCAGCTTACAAGTGCTATACCGATGAATAAAATCCATACCATATCTTTAATCTTTTAGTTCATTGTGTTTAATACTGAGATTAAAACACTTTCCGTTTGTTTTAAGTTCTTATCGATAATGTAGAATGCAAAAAGTGTGCCGTTGTTTTTTTGAATAGGTGTTAGATTTTAGGTGTTGGGTGTTAGCGAATGCTTGTTACCATGCAGTCTGTTTCAAGAATTACGCACCACGCACTGCATACACCGCATCTGTCATTTTTCATTTTCACTTTTCACTTTTTTTTGTCATTCACTCTTCATTCTTCACTCACACCACACACCTCACACCACACTTCACCTAATTATCGTCTGCGCCCTATCCGGTCCCACCGATACAATTTTAATGGGTACTTCTAACTCGTCTTCAAGAAAACTCAAGAAAGCATTAAACTCTTCGGGGAACTCATTTTCCGACTTCATAGCAGTCATGTCGGTTTTCCAACCGGAAAGTTCTACATAATTGGGTTGTATCCCATCGTTGACTTCAAACGGAAACTCTTCGGTTCTCTTGCCATCTATATCGTATGCAACGCATACTTTTATAGTGTCGAAAGCATCCAGCACGTCCGATTTCATCATAATAAGTTGTGTGACACCGTTTATCATGATAGTATATTTGAGTGCGACCAAATCAATCCAGCCACAACGCCGTGGACGACCGGTTACGGAGCCATATTCGTTTCCTTTGTTGCGCATCTCGTCGCCATCTTCATCAAAGAGTTCGGTTGGGAATGGGCCGCTTCCAACGCGTGTGCAATAAGCTTTGAAGATTCCGAACACTTCGCCGATGTTGTGCGGGGAAACACCCAAACCTGTGCAAGCTCCCGCACAAATTGTGTTTGAAGAGGTGACAAATGGATAAGTACCAAAATCAACATCTAACAACGAGCCTTGTGCACCTTCTGCCAATACGCTTCGTTCTTGTTTGAGTTGATTGTTTATAAAGTGCTCGCTGTCAATTATATTGAAAGTCTTGAGCTTTTCCAATCCTGCAAACCACTCCTCTTCAAGTGGTGCTAAGTCATATTCAAAATCGTATTGTGCCAATATTAGTTTGTGCTTCTTTACCGCTTCGTCATATTTCTCTTGAAAGTTGTGGAACAGATCACCTACTCTCAAGCCGTTTCGACTTATTTTATCTGTATAAACAGGTCCGATTCCTTTTCCGGTGGTTCCAATCTTATTGTTGCCTTTGTCACATTCGTATGCTTCGTCCAACAAACGATGAGTGGGTAAAATCAAATGCGCTCTTTTTGAAATGTACAGTCTGTCAGTTAATGTGTGACCGGATGCTTCAAGTGACTCAACCTCGTCCTTGAACAAAGCAGGATCTATTACTACACCATTGCCAATTAGGTTTATTTTTCCTCCTTGAAATATTCCTGAAGGAATGGAACGCAACACATACTTCTGATTTTCAAATTCCAGGGTGTGACCGGCATTTGGACCACCTTGAAATCGGGCTACTACCTGATAGTTGGGGGTCAATACATCTACAATTTTTCCTTTTCCTTCGTCGCCCCATTGAAGGCCTAACAATACATCTACTTTCATTTTCTTCTCATTCTATTTAATTTCATTCTACGTGCATGGCTACATTTACTGCAAACGCCATAAATGTACATGCTATAATAACTTACCGTAAATTTTCTAATTTTTTTTAGCTCTGTTTCACTTATCAGGTTGCCGCGCAATTCGCGTACCTCTCCGCAGTCAACACAAATGATATGATCGTGATTTTCGTTTCCGTACGCGCGTTCATATTGCGAAGCATTCGCTCCAAACTGATGTTTTATCACCAAGTTGCAATCCAACAACAATTCAATGGTGTTGTATAAAGTGGATCGGCTCACCCGAAATCCGTTATTCATCATAGAGTCATAGAGCGAATCCATATTAAAATGACCTTTTATTGAATAAATATGGTCTAAGATAGCAAAACGTTCTGATGTTTTGCGATGTTTGTGAAGCGTGAGATATTCTATGAATTCGTCTTTTACCTGTTTACGGATTTTTTCACTATCCATTTTCAATGAGTTTTTTGTGCCTTTGTTGTTCTGTATATCTTAAAGAATAGTTGTTCTACTTTTCCGTTTCGGAATGATAAAAGAAAGCGGGATGACAAATGTTACTTTCGTTATTGTATGCATCGGAGGCGGTGATGTAATAGTAGTATGCTTCATCGTTATCTTCAATATACATCTCAAACATCTCTTCCCTTATGCCGGTTGCAATTATATTTTCTGCTTTCTGCCTGTCAAAATCATCGCTTTCTGATCGATAGACGGTGTACGTTGTGCGTACGCTATCGTTGTTTGTCCATTTAAGTTGAAAGATACCTTTCACTTTCTCTGCCCTTAAATCATAAGGTGCATCGGGAATAGTATCCGACAGCCAAGTCATTGCAGGAAGCTTGGCCGGATATTTATAGAAATCGTTTATCGAAAAAAGAATCCCTTTCAGATTAGATAATATATTTTCGGTACGAAAATAGGCTTGCCCTGCCATTTGTTTCTCGCGAGTATATTCCATTTGATTCTCTATATCTTCTTTTGCCCAACCCAGCTCAATCATTTGAAAGGGGCCTAAGCCGGGCACTACAATTCGTTTGTTGCTATTCACCACCCAATCGTCGGCAAAAGGGAAGAAGAGGTGGTTGCGATAGTACATCATGGGATACAGAGCATCGTGTTTTCCGCTCCTCATCCAATAGCCTGCATCTTGCGAAACGGTTTCTAAGGCGTTCCATCCATCGTGCTTGTTGTTCAGCGGTCTATATCTACCCAATGGTGCACTGCTTACTTGAACCCACGGCTTTATTCGTTTTACGGAGTCGTACATTTTGGTTACGAATCTGTTTATATTTTCTCTTCGCCAGTTGGCTAATGTTTTTCCCTTACCGTATCTATTGAAATAGGTTCTATCGGGAAATCGTGTAGAATCATCGGGGTAACGAATGTAATCGAAGTGAACGCCATCCACATCGTAATTAGTCACAATTTCGTTGACAATAGAGAGCAAATAATCGTCCGTTTGAGGATTACCGGGATTGAGAAACCATTCATTTTTATACTTAAGGGCTATTGATGGATTTTTCTTCGTAACGGAACGTTGTCCTAAGCTTTGAACATGCCTGTTGCCACCTAACGGATAGGTAACTATCCAAGCATGGCACGACAAACCTCTTTTGTGACACTCTTCGATGGCAAAAGCCAAAGGGTCGAAACTTTTTTGACCCGGCTTTGGAGTTGCAATTTCAGATGACATGGGCTCAATCGCAGATTGATAAAGTACCTCGCCACGTGTGCGAGCCTGAAAGAAGACAGTATTAAAATTGTATTTCTTCAGTTCATCTAATATTGTAATGAGCTCCCTCTTTTGAATATCTATATCTGTTTTGTTTTTAGGCCAATCTAATCCGTAGTTGGTAGTCAACCAAACTGCTCTCACTTCGGTTGCAGGTGGATCGTTTGCTGAAACTTGTTGAACACAAAAGAGTATTAAGCAAACAAGCCAATATGTTTTATTCATTCTGTTATTGTCGTTCTATTCTTATTCATACAAAAATAAAATAAAACAACTACATTAAGAGCCTTTCCTTATTAATTAACATAAAAAAATGAGATTGGGTGGTTGAGTGTTTCTTTTGAGTTTTGCTCTACTCTATATTATGATTGCTCTTTTGTGCTTTTTCAAAGATGTGGGTATATTATCAAAATATCAGTTTTTAAACTCATTAGCTCTCAGGGCGAAAGCTTTTAACTATTAGCAGCTGTGCAAATTGCAAATCGGCGCGAGCGCTACAGAAAACAGAAGTCGGAACTCGTGACTCGAAAATCGGAATATCACTCTTCACTCTTGCACTATTCATATGAGTTAGTCAATGTATAAAACATTACAGTCCCTTCGGAACTGCTCAGAAACCAAAAGAGATAAAATCATCACCCATACCCCAAACCTCAAACCCCATTACTCCCACAACATTATTTCATCTCATATTGTTATAAGTCTACAAATAAAGTGGAAACAAATTTTTTCTATGAAAACAGTACTAATCACAGGTGGTTCGGGAATGGTAGGCAGACGCCTTTCAAAAATGTTAATTGAAAAGGGATATGATGTAATTTGGCTAAGCCGCGAAAAGCATGTTAAGGCTGAAATACCGCGTTACAAGTGGAATTTGCTTGCGGGCGAAATTGATACGGAAGCGTTGGAGGAAGCGGATGTAATTGTTCATCTTGCCGGAGTAAATATTGCTGAGGGGAGATGGACGGAAGCGCGCAAACGAATGATCGTTGGTAGCAGGGTACGTTCAGCACATCTACTTTTGGATAAACTCAAGGAGATGGACACAAAAATGGACGCTTTTATTTCTGCATCGGCGGTGGGCTATTATGGTGCGAACACTACTGACAAGATTTATACTGAAGAGGACGAACATGACGAGACCGATTTCTTAGGCGCAACTTGTTATAACTGGGAAGAGCAAGCCAAGCAATTTACAACCGATTTGGGGATTCGATCTGTCAGCTTACGAACGGGCGTGGTACTTTCGAAAGAAAGTGAACTGATAAAAAAAGCTGTATTGCCTACCAAGTTTTGGCTGGGTGCGCCTTTGGGAAAGGGTACGCAATATATGAATTGGATACACATTGATGATTTGTGTGAAATATATATTAAGGCTATTGAAGACGAAACAATGACGGGAGCATACAATGCAGTGGCACCTGAAGATACTACTAATGCTGATTTTATGAGGACAATTGCAAGCGTATTGAAGAAACCTATGTTTTTCCCTCGTGTACCGGAATTTGTTTTCCGTCTATTTTTGGGAGAATCATCTCAAATAATTTTAGAAGGAAGTCGTATCTCTTCCAAGAAGATACAAGATGCAGGTTTTGAGTTTAAATACAAAACATTGCAAGATGCATTGAAGGAAATTCTTATTGGGCGGAAAAATAAAAAAGCAAGAAATAATTATTAATGGAGTTTATTCTTGGTAGTCCTCTAATCAGAAGCAGTAAAAAACCTATGCCCAATATAAAGATAGATTATACTCCGTTGGAACAACAATGATAACCTTTTTACAGAACTTTTTTTTTCATAAAAGACTTATTAGAAGTAAACGATCTTCAATAAAACATGTTTTATAACACATCCTTTAATTTTTAACACAAAATATTTGCCCCCCCCCAATTATTTTGCAGTTATTGCAATCGCAGTTAGTTTTTATGTTTCACTTTTAAAATTTTATAGTCATGAGAAAATTAATGTTAATTGGGGTGGGTCTATTAATAATGACAGGATTTTTACCGGCTAAAGTAATGAAAGTTCAACACACAGTAGAATGCTTTATAACAACATGTGGCACCACTACTTGCTATGACTCTGAAAGGGATCTAACGCATAGAGAGTTGCTTAATATTTATGATTCTTTGGAGGAAGAACATTGTGGATAATATAAAGGCTTATTATAAATTTATCTTATTAATTTTTGTGGGTATGCCAGTTTTGGCATACTCACAAAAAAACTTTGAAAATGCTCACACGCGTGCTATTTACGAGTTTTTATATAAAACCAACCCAGAGCAAACGGAGTTTATAAAATCTGACTTAATGTATTTGGATATAGGAGAAAATGTTTCAAAGTTTTACAGTCGATACGAACAAGTGAGGGATTCTATTGGTGATGAAGGTTTAAGAAAGAGTTTATCTCCATTCGAAATAAATGAACTAAGACGCGGTTTTGCCAGAGGAACAAGACCGATTTATTATAATTTTCAGAAAAAAAGAAAAACAACAGTAACTTCTAACTTTAGCTTTCTTTTCACCTATTATAATGAGAGTAGACAAATGCCTGAATGGGAAATAGGAGATGAAACAAAAGTAATACTTGGTTACACTTGTCAAAAGGCTACTGCAAATTATTTAGGAAGAGAATGGATTGTCTTTTTTACGCCAGAAATCCCAATTAATCAAGGACCATGGAAATTGTGGGGGTTACCTGGTTTAATTGTGCAAGCTATGGATGCGGATAACTTTTTCAACTTCACGTTAAAAGGGTTTGAACAGCTTAAATTGCCCGTACCGATAATATTTATTCATAAAACTTATGACGGAAAAGAGTATGAAAAAAAAGACAAAGAAAAATTTCAACAAATGGAGAAAATGTATTATTCTAATCGTGAAGAATTTATGAGTTTTTTTTTAGGAATGAAATTAATATCATCTGCTACAGCTGATGGCAGAAAAATAGAAAGAAGAGCAATACCTTATATTCCTTTAGAGCCTTATTAGCACATGTCTAAAACAAAACACTAAAATTAAGAATTAAACATTTGCAATTCTCGCTTTTTGTGATTTAAGTAAAGTAATGATTGGGTATATCCTAAATTCCACTATTTTTGTAAAAGTAACAGTGGTAAAATATGAAAAGAAAAATCATCTTTCTACTTTTCTCTTCTTTTTTTACATTTGGTTTATTTGCTCAAGAAAAGTTGAATGGTGTGGTTACCGACAGCATTTCCGGTAAATCTATTTCCGATGTATATATTATGTTGATGAGTGAAGATGGGAAAAGTATTCTCTCTTATTCATTTTCACAAGAAAACGGTGCTTTTACAATTGAGTTTCCAAAAACTGAGCAAAAGACTTTTCTTCTAACAACCTCACGAATGGGGTATGAGCCATACAGTAAAAAAATTACTTTACAAACACAAAAAATAGATGTTCTGCTCAAAGAGACATCTATTCCATTACGTGAAGTGAAAATAAAATCTACGCCTATGAAACAACGAGGCGATACCATAGACTATTACATATCAAGTTTTCTGCGTCCGCAAGACAGAACTCTGGCCGATGTGCTGGCACGCATGCCGGGCATAGAGTTGCAGAGCGACGGACGTGTGCAATATGAGGGTAAACCAATAAACAGATTCTATATAGAAAATATGAATTTATTGGAACAACGATATTCCATTGCTACGAAAAACCTATCACCCGACGATATTTCTACCGTTCAGGTATATGAAAATCACGAACCTGTGAAGATGCTTCGCGATCGCAGCGACTCGGATCAAGCCGCTCTGAACATTAAACTGAAAGAGGGCGCTAAAGCGAAATGGTTAAAAACGATAGATTTCGGTATCGGCGGATTTCCCTTTTTGTATAACGCTACGGGTACGTTTGCCCGTTTCGCACGTGGCAATCAATCAATGTTGGTGGGTAAGGCAAATAATACCGGTAAAGATATTTTTCAGGAATTAAAAATGCACACGTTAAAGCAAGGACAAATATTTCGTTTAGGTGTGCCTGATGGCATCCCTGATCAACTTTATCCACTATCGATATCATCATCACTTTTTACACGAGATCGAGCTCGGTTCAATGAAAGCGCTATCACATCGCTCAATCAACTGTGGCGTGTTGCAGAGGATGTTGACCTTCGTCTGAACATAAACTATGGTTTTGATAGAGAGAAAAGAGAGCGAAATATAGAAACTGAGTATCGATTCGAAAACCAACCAAATATTACTATAAAAGATAATACATCGCAAACCGTGGATTGGCACAAGTTGGAGAACGAATTGGCTTTTACAGCGAATAAGTCTTCTTATTTTTTAGAAGAAAAATTGAGTCTGAATTTTCATTGGAAAGATGCACTTGCTGATATTTCATCCAATGAGTATCAAATTAATCAGAAAATGGATCTGCCGCGTACACACTTCAAAAATAGCACTTCTTTTACCAAGCTTTTAGGTAATGTATCAATGGGAATAGTCAATAATACCGAGTTTACGCAACTTCCACAATCGTTGACTATTACCTCCGAGGATGCGTTGCCACTCTTTTCAGGAAATAGTGCACGCCAAACTGTATCATTCAACGATGGATTCAGTGATACCTACCTGACATTGAGCTACAAACTCCGACACCAAACTATTGATTTGAAAGCCGGAGCGGAATGGGTGTGGCAGGATGTTGAATCAGAATTGGATCCGTTACCGCAGGTAGAAGATAGTTTTGTAAACAGTCTCACATGGAATACAACACGGTTTTATGCTGAGCCATCGCATCGGGTAAATTACAAACAGTGGACGATAACCTCGTCGGCCTCAGTAAATTATATGCAAGCAGATTATTCTAACAAGAGAGACGATTATTTCTATATCAATCCTCTTTTTCGAGTAGTTTTTGAGCCAAGCGGGAGTATCAAATTCAATGCGGGATATTCTTACAATAATCGCTACGGAGATTTAAACCAACTCCAAACGGGGTATGTACTTAAAAAATACAATTTATTTTCGAAAGGTATTGATGAATTAGAACGAAACAGATCACAAAGTTTAATCGGGGGTTTTTTTTATAAAAATATTTCTCATTTTTTTAATTTACACTATTTAAGTTCGTATTCGCGGTATAAAAGCAATCTTGTTCCTGCGAATTTTATACAAGATATTTATAGTTTTATATGGTGGGAGTTGAAAGAGAAACCTTCCACTTTTTGGATGAACAGACTTTCGGCAACAAAATTATTTACGGAAATTTCGCTAACCGCAGGATTAAGTGTGTCGTATAATCTAAATAGGTCGGTAATGGATCAACAAGGTGCGGAAATCGATTACACAAACCGGACTTTTGACATTTCACCATCGCTTAAATGGAATGCAAAAAACAACCTGAATTTCGATTATTCGCTGAAGGCACTTTTTTCAGGAGTAAGTATGAACAACGAGCCCACAGGCACTTATATTCCTTTGATAAACCATCAACTCTATACATTTTTAGGAGTTTCCAAAAAGCTGGCGTTTACTTCCAACTTACAGCATTTTTATAACAAAGCGCCAAATTCATCGGTATCGAATCTACTGTTTGCAGATGTAGGACTTCAGTATCAATTTAATAGAGTTACCGTGAATTTGGATTGGACAAACATTTTCAATCAAAAAGAGCAGATTACCAGCAGTTATAGTACAATTAATACGAGTACACGAATTGATAAGCTCAGACCAAGTGAAATCCTCATTAGTTTTAGGTTTAAACGCTAAACACTAATTAAAATTACTCCTCATCAATTTAATAAGTCTATCGGGAGACACGGGTGGGGTAATCATTCTGCGAATGGTTTGTAAAGGATAAAGCGAATCTCGTTTTGCCATCAGTATAAACGATAGTTTGAAGTGTTTGTCCAACTCTTTCGCCGCTTCTCTATCATATACTCCGTTAGGATAAGCCCAATAATCAACGGATTTTTCAATCATATTTTCCAATTTCTTTCGAGGATCAAACACCTGTTGCTTCCAAAAAGTAGAGTCGATGTATTTCGTTACCATCACATGATCCCAACTATGCAACCCTACGGTATGTCCGTTATTCGCCAACTGCGTTATTTCACCGGTTGAGAGATAATTCTTTTTATTGTTGGTAACGGTCATAATAAAGAACACACCTTTGAAACCTCGTTTCTCCAATTCGGGAGCGGCAATGTTGAAATGTTCCGTGCGCGAATCGTCAAACGTAATCATAAATGGATTGGGTGGCAATGCTGCATTATACTTCAAATAGTGATACAATTCATCGGGGAGAATAGCATTGTAACCACTGTCGGACAATACATTTAAATGCGATGCGAAAACATCGGGGCTAACCGTATACACATCGTTTCTCCCATCTTCTATGCGATGATAACAGAGAACAGGTATCTCTTTCTTTTGCAAAATCTCTGTAACACTGTTTTCAACAGGTTCTTCTATGATGCTTTCCATACTGATAGAGATATCGTTTTCAGTTTTTGTTACTTGAGACTTTTCTTTTTCCGAATTTTGTTTCGGTTGTGTGCAACCGGCAAATAAAACAAATGATAGAGTGATAAGTAGAAAGTTATAATAGATTTTCATGACTGTGTGTTATAGTTAATTGAGTCCTCTAAGTTATTTTCGATCAAAGGTAAGCTTTAGTTGCTAATGCGTCCCCTTTTTCTAATCTATTAAAACGATGAGATGCATACAAAAGTTTATCAAACGGAGTGGAAAATCTGAACATCCTTTCTGATTAATTGTTGAATAATAAAATCAAGCAATGCAAATAAAGTCACCCATTTCAATTCATGGATTAGACAGTGTGAATTATCTAAAACATAAAGAAGAACTTATAGATTTGTACACGCTCTCGTTCACGGAAGGGAAATATGCACAGTATATTTCACCTGATGCAATAGAGATTTCGTTGGACGAAATTATGCGTATTGGGTTTGGATTCATGGCTTTTAATAACGAAGAGTTGATTGGAGCCATTCTCTGTTTATCGTTAAAAAACGATCCCGATTTCCCATTTGATTCACATCAAAATATCGATCCCAAAAAGACGCTTTATATTGCAGATATTATGGTTGACCCGGGTTTCAGAGGTCAAGGAGTTGCATCAACACTTATTGAACATTTGTTGAAAGAGAGCAAACCAAAACCCTATACCGATGTCGTTATCCGAGTTTGGGATAAGAATATTCCTGCGGTTTCCCTTTACAGAAAACTTAGTTTTACGGAAATCGATACTATTTCTCAAACAAAACTTCATAAAATAGATAAAAAGCCCTTTGAGATGAAGAAGATTTATATGCATAAGAAGATTTGAGGTGTGTGGTTTGTGGTGTGTGGTCACAACCCATACCTCATAACAACTCACACCTCACACCCCACAATTCATTATCCACAAAAAACTCATTAAAATTATGAAATCATTTATAGCCAAAACCATCAATCTTAACGATGGTACATCAGAAGAAAAAAGAAAAGAAATACGTGATTACTTCATCAAAACATGGAACGTTCACGAGAAACTATATACACAATTAGCTTCCGATGAAGTTTTCTATCATCGGGGAGACCCTTTAAGGCATATCATATTGTTTTATTTGGGACATACAGCAGTATTTTTTATCAATAAACTATTTCTTGCCAAGCTTATTGATGCACGCATCAATCCCGAATTTGAATCTACGTTTGCCATTGGTGTGGACGAAATGAGTTGGGACGATTTGGATAGTAAGCATTACAATTGGCCCGAAGTAGATGCTGTGCGTGATTATAGAGAAAAAGCAAAAGAGATGATTTTGAATCTTATCGACGATACTCCTTTGCGTTTACCCATCGATTGGGACAATCCCTTCTGGATTGTAATGATGGGAATAGAGCATGAAAGGATTCATTTGGAAACATCGTCGGTATTGATTCGTCAGTTGCCTTTGGATGAAGTGGTGGCAGGACGATTTGGAGAGATTTGCACAGAAAGTGGAGAAGCTCCTTCCAATGAGATGTTGACAGTAGAGGCAGGTAATGTTAAAATGGGTAAACCACGAAATCATCACCTCTATGGCTGGGACAATGAATACGGGAAACACTCGGAAGAAATATTAGAGTTTAAGGCGGCAAAATACCTCACATCCAATCAGGAATTTCTGGAATTTATGAAAGATGATGGATACGAAAACGAAGAATTTTGGACAGAAGAAGGCTGGAGTTGGCGAAATTTTAAAGAAGCAAAAATGCCTCTTTTCTGGCGAAAAGATGGGGATGAGTATCGTTTACGATTGGTGGCGGAAGAGATACCTATGCCCTGGAACTGGCCGGTTGAAGTGAATTATCTGGAGGCAAAAGCATTTTGCAATTGGAAAACCAAAAAAACAAGGAAAACTTATCGTTTGCCTACTGAAGCAGAATGGATGCGGCTCTACGAATATACAGAATTAAAAGATCAATTGGAATGGGGCGACACTGCACCCGGGAATATCAACTTAGAGCATTTTGCATCGCCATGCCCTGTTGATAAATTTGAGCAAGGCAAAGGTTTTTTCGATGTTATTGGCAACGTTTGGCAATGGACGGAAACGCCCATTACGGGCTTTGCCGGTTTTAAAGTGCACCCGATGTACGACGATTTCTCAACACCTACATTTGACGGGAAGCATAATCTTATAAAAGGTGGATCATGGATTTCTACCGGGAACGAAGCTACAAAACATTCACGTTACGCATTTCGCCGGCATTTTTATCAACATGCAGGTTTTAGGATGATTGAATCGGAAACGCCACTTACTATTGAAAGTGCCGATTATGAAACAGATTATGAAATTGCGGTTTCGTGTGAAGAGAATTGGGGAGACAAGTTTACTTTGAATCCGTCGTTCTTTAAGGAATTGTCCATAATTGTTTTGTCTCTTCTGAAAGACGAACCCGTAAAAACATTATTAGATTTGAATGCCGATACGGGACGTTTGGCTTTTGAATTGGCTCCATATTTTGAGAAAATAACAGCTTTGGATTTCTCTGCTCGTTACATTCGCATTCCTATTCAGCTGCAAGAGCAAGGCTACATGCGTTACGTGATGAAAGATGAAGGAGAATTGGTTTTTTATCGAGATGTTGTGTTGTCTGATTTTGCATTGGGCAAAAACAAAGGAAACATAACCTTTAAACAGGACAATGCACAAAACCTGAAACCAATTTACAAGGATTATGATGTGATTGTGGCACCAAACTTATTGGAGGAACTAAACGATCCAAAGGATTTTTTAGCTAACATTCACACCCGCCTCAACAAAAACGGTTATTTGATTATAGCTTCAACTTATGACTGGAAAGATGAAGCAAAAGAAAATTGGCCGGGTGGTTTCAAAAAAGATGGCGAACCGGTAACATCGTTAGATGGTATAAAGCAAATTCTGGAGCAAAATTTTGTATTAGAAAGAGACCCAATTAATTTAAATGCTGACATTAAACTCTCTTCTCGATTAAGAATAAGCAGGATGTCTGAAATAACTTTTTGGAAGAAGAAATAGGTGATTAGTGGTATGGGGTTTGCGGTGTGAGGTGTGAGGTGTGAGGTGTTGACAGTGACCCCGTTTAATAAGGTAATAAGGTTGAGTTATGTGTTGATTCAGCGGTTACTAAGGTTTGAACATAAATCCAAATAAGGTTTTTTAAATGCAGAAGAAATCGGAACTTGAAAATTGAGATTCGAAACATGGGAATAAGGGTATTGTCAACTTTTCACTTTTAACTTTTCACTCTTAATTCTTAGTTCTTAGTTCTTAATTCTTCATTCTTAGTTCTTCATTCCCTTAAGTAAACCACCTTGTAAAAGCCCCAAAAATAGGATCATTCTCAACCGGTCTTTTGGCATCTTTCTTTTTCTTTGGTGCAAGCACGTGAAGTCCTTTTGGCACAATTTCCACCTTTATCTCTTTACCCGCATCCACTGGTTCACCATCCACGTGCATTACGCCTGATCGGCCTCTTTTTATAACCAAACTTGAGGTAAGAATATTGATCAGTTTATCGTTTTTATGCAGATTTTTCGTGAAAAGCTGGAAAGTAGTTTGAGGCATTTCTAATGCATTTATGGGTTTTAACAAAGCCACATTCATTTTGCCATCTTCCATATCGGCTTTGGGTGCAATGTATGCCTCATTTCCATATTGCGATGCATTAGCGCATGTTACCACAAAAGCTTTCTCTTTGATAGTTTTTCCTCCATCGTAAGTTAGTTCGTACTCTTCCGATTTAAAATCGATAATACTTTCCAAAATATTTTTTACATAACCAAAAGGTCCGCGTTGTTTTTCATCCGCAAATTTTTCACTTACAAAAGCATCAAACCCTACACCACAGGTGCAGAAAAAGATATGTTCGTTAGCAATGCCGTAGTCGATATTTCGTTCAACTCCGTTGGTTATAACCTCAATTGATTTGTCAATATCCATTGAAATATTGAGATCGCGCGCCAAGCCGTTGCCCGATCCCATGGGAACAATTCCTAACACACACGGTGTTCCAACTAATTTTTTAGCAATTTCGTTAACAGTTCCATCACCGCCCACTGCAATCACATATTTGTACTTTTCCTGCACGGCATTTTTTGTTATTTCAGTGGCATGGCCGGCATAGCCGGTAAAGCGGAATATGACATCGTATTTTAACGGATCAAATGCAGAAACAATCTTTTCGGGTATAGACTGTTTACCTCCTGTTCCTGAAACCGGATTGATGATAACACATACTTTTTTCTTGGGCATACTTATCAATAATAGTTTCTACAAATATACCCAAATCTTATAATAAAACGTATTTAATTAATCATTATTTGTGCTTTCATTCATAGTTGTTTACCTTTGTCAAAAAAAATTGGAAAACTTAACATTAAAACCAGATAGCCTGATTATAGATATGGACGGAACCCTTTGGGATAACGTTCATACATATGTATTAGCATGGAATGCGGCTTTTGAGGAACATGGGTATGCCACCTCTGTAACTCGAGAAAGTCTTATGAGATTGATGGGCAAAGAAGCACGCGAATTGTTGAATGCTCTTATACCGGACGCATCTATCAACGATCAGGATATACTATTTGATGATGTCATTGTTCAATACAATAAGCTGGTTCCAACTATGGAACCAATCATTTATCCCGGAGTTTACGAAGGATTGGAAAAACTGCACACAAAATATAAACTTTTGTTGCTAAGCAACTGTGAAGAGGGAGGATTAGTTAACTTTATGAATCATACAAAAACTACCCATCTATTTTTGGATTATATGGAACATGGACAAAACAATATGCCTAAAAGTTATAATTTGGACTTATTAAAAGAAAGGAACAGCTTAACGAATCCGGTATATATAGGCGACACCGATGGAGATCGGCGCGAGTCGGCATTAGCAGGTGTGCCTTTTGTATTTGTTACCTATGGTTTTGGAAAAACCGATAAGTACGACATACAATTTAATTCATTTGAGGAGCTCACAGACTATTTCATGTATTTATAAGAAACAACTTCATGCAAGCGACATATGTTCTATTAGTTATTGTTGCCTATTTGGGCTTGTTGATGCTGATTTCGTATCTTACAAGTAGAAAAGGATCGACTAACGATGCTTTCTTTCGTGCCAATCGTAATTCAAAATGGTATGTTGTAGCATTTGGAATGATTGGCACATCTATTTCTGGAGTAACATTTATATCTGTTCCCGGTTGGGTCAGCACCATCGATATGACCTATATGCAAATGGTACTTGGCTTTTTTGCCGGATATCTTGTCATTGCCTATGTGCTGTTGCCCTTGTACTATAAACTTAACTTAACCACTATTTACGGTTATCTTGATACTCGTTTTGGTTCCAACTCATACAAAACGGGAGCGTGGTTTTTCCTTCTTTCCAAAATCGTTGGGGCAGCTGCTCGCCTCTATCTTGTGGCATTTATTTTACAATCACTTGTGTTTAATGCCTTAGGCGTTCCTTTCATTGTTACTGTTATTGGCATTATTTTGATTATATGGCTGTATAGTTTTAAAAGCGGCATCAAAACAATTATTTGGACAGATTGGCTCCAAACCCTTTTGTTTATCACTGCTTTGATACTTATAGTTTGGCAATTAGCCTCGCAGATGGGGTTAGATTTCAGAGGAGTGGTAACGGCAGTGAAAGATAGTCCACATTCACGTATTTTTGAGTTCGATAGTTGGGCGAGCAGACAGAATTTCTTCAAACAATTTTTTAGTGGTATGTTTATTACTATTGTAATGACGGGATTGGATCAAGACCAAATGCAAAAGAATCTGACATGCAAAAACTTGAAAGATGCACAAAAAAATGTTGTTTCTTATGGATTTGCATTTGCTCCGATAAACTTTTTGTTTCTTTCTCTGGGAGTACTCTTACTTTTGTTTGCGCAGCAAAACAATATTATGCTGCCCGATGTGGCCGACAATATTTTACCTATGATTGCCAGTGAACATTTGGGACCCACTGTTTTGGGAATATTTATTGTAGGTATTGTGGCGGCAGCCTTTTCGAGTGCCGACTCTGCACTGACTTCACTCACCACATCATTTTGTGTAGATATTTTGGGTATGAAAAATGGAAATGGATCTAAGGAGATAGAGAAAAAAAATATTCGCACCCGCAGAATTACCCACGTTGTGATTAGTGCTGTCTTTATTGGCATCATCATGATTATTCATGCCATTGGTTCCGACAGCATCATCAATGCAATATATCGGATTGCATCATACACCTATGGACCTCTATTGGGTCTATATTTAGCAGGACTCTATACAAAACTGAAACCCATGGACAAGTTTGTTCCATACGTAGCAATTGCTGCCCCTATTTTGTCTTACGTGCTTGAACTTGTAATGATAAATATGTATGATTATAAAATGGGCTACGAAATACTTCTCTTCAATGGTGCTTTCACAGTGATAGGATTGTGGATTATATCGTTGAAGAACAGAGATGCTCTATTAAATTAACAAGGGACTAAAATTCGCTTTGCCTAAAAACAACTAAACATGAATATAAAAAGCGCAGAATTTGTAATAAGCAACACCGATTATAAAAGTTGTCCACAGCACGATAAACCGGAATATGCTTTCATTGGACGTTCCAATGTCGGGAAATCTTCTCTCATCAATATGCTTACGAATCGTAAGGGATTGGCAATGACATCTTCCACGCCAGGTAAAACTTTGCTAATCAATCATTTTATAATAAACGATGAGTGGTATTTAGTAGATTTACCGGGATATGGTTATGCACGTCGCGGAAAAGATGAACGTGAAAAACTGAGAATCATCATTGAAGATTATGTGTTGGAGCGAACCGAAATGACAGCACTTTTTGTTTTGATTGATAGTCGCCACCAACCGCAACAAATAGATATTGAGTTTATGGAGTGGTTGGGCGAAAACAACATCCCATTTTCAATAGTATTTACAAAAGCTGATAAATTAAAAACCGGTAAGCTACTAATGAATATAGATCATTATAAACAGAAGATGCTGGAATCGTGGGAGGAACTTCCACCTATATTCATTACTTCGGCTGAAGATCAAAGAGGGAGAGAAGAGGTGTTGGCGTATATTGAGGAAGTGAATAAACAATTACTAATTACGAATTACTAATTACGAATTACCATTTGCTAATTATGAAACGGGAGAATATTATACAGGAGAAATCGAAAATGTGGCTAAAGCCAAATCCCGTGCAACTCTTATATCCGTCAGTTAAAACCGACGGATATAAAAAAAAACTCGAAAATCATCTATTTCGTTATTTTCCGGAAGCATAACTTTGCTCGCGCCGATTTGCAACACTTCGACTTCGCTCAATGACCGCACTTTTACAAACTCAGCGACCGTCGGTGTGCTGCGAATGCAGAGAAAAGATTAAATAAGAGAAGTTCGCTAAAGCGACACAAGCATTGCAAATGCGCGCGAGCGGATAGACCCATATGTGATGAGAACTGAGATTTCACGATATGGAATATTGTTTTTCATTTAAGTGAGGTGGTGATGGACAATTGACCCTGTGAGATAATGCTTTGCATTAAAATCTCTGATTTTATCTCATTGGGTTGACAGTTGATAGTTGACAATGATTTTTGAATTAAGTGCATGGTATAAATCGTGACCTGTCAATGAATCAACAATCTGAACAATGACTAAAATATTTGCATGATGTTTATGAAAAATAGTGCAGTTAAACATAATCACCCCTTCGGCTTCGCTCAGGGTGCCACCTTCGACTCCGCTCAGGGTTAGTGAAGCAAGGAAATCGTGTGAATCAAAAGACAAATGTCCGGAGATCTTCGTCAGCGAAATATAGGAAATAGAAAAATAAAAACAAATTAAAAAATATATTTATGGAAAATGTGGAGGGATTAATTATAGCTTCTTTGAAAGAATTATTGGAGTTAAGATGTATTACAAAAGTAAATAGTAAAACAAAAAGCAAGCTTGTTTATCCATTAAAACGAGATGGCACAAGAAGGATAAGTAAACAAGAAGCAAAGCTTATATTTATTAAGCATATTGAACAATATGGAAAGTATTATTATTCTGTGGAAGCACCCACAAGAAAAAAGTATCTGTCTACTGGTGCTGTTCCGATGTTAGGAAGCATTGATGTATGCTTGTATGAAGAGGGTAATCGTAAACATCTTGTTGAGTTCTTAGCATTAAATCCGAGACAAACTTCCTATTCGAGAGATTTCGAAATACTATTTTCTGATGAAGATGGTTTAGACAATTACTTTATACAACTACTTCAAAAAGCAAATGGGGGCACTATTATGAATGTTGAAAACAAATACACAGAAGCAATAGAGTGTGTTAGAGAGAAATACAACCTGTTTCATTCTCGTTTGAAAATCTTTTTATGTGAAATAGATGAAAAAAGGATAACAATGTATGAGGTAGATGAAAATGGAGAGTTATCTTCTTCTCACGAAGTTTATAAATTGGAGGAGTAAGGGAAGGAGTAAGGAGTAAGGAGTAAGGAGTAAGGAGTAAGGAGTGAGGGGTTGAAAAATAAATTACAATCAATCCACAATTATGCTATCTTTAAATCCAGAAAATGCACCTTGTAAATTTTGCAATGCAACAAATCGTATATTAAATATTATTATCTTAATTGCTAACAGATCTGATGCAGATATTTATCCCAGCCATTAAGAAATAGATTCCTTACTACATTACATATCTGAATGATAAAAATATTTGAATGGCACTGCTATTTCTTTAGATAGCACCACAAAAAATAGAAAGCGAATTTAAAAAAACCAAACAACCATATCACTACTTAAACCTTACGCTCAATTATCTGAAGAACAAAGAGAATTCATCGATTTTTGTATAAACAAAAATGAAAACATTTTTCTTGAAGCTCCTCCATGGAGTGGTAAATTATTGGTTTGACCGTTCGCGCCGATTTGCAACATTTCGACTTCGCTCAATGACCGCACTTCGACAAGCTCAGCGACCGTCGGTGTGCTGCGTATGCAGAAAGAGTTTAAAGAAAAAGAAGTTTCGCTAACGCGACACACGGGTTACTAACCCGCGCGAGCGGCAGAAGTTAAGGAAATAGGTTTCATTAAAGCGACATTCACCCTATGGAATAAAAACTAAAGGTTTTAATGCAAAGCATTATTCCACAGGGCAAACGCTTTATAAAAGCGCGCGAACGAGGAGCAATAACTAAAATGGATGTAGGAAAAAATCTATGCAAACGGAGTGCTGTTTGATCGACGTATGTTTATATTATCAATGATTCCATTTCCTCTATGTTTCAGGAGAAACTCCACAATATCTGCAATCTCTTTTGGATGGATCAATTGAGTCACATCCAAGTCAGAACGTGTAGTTTTGACCATATCTGTGGCTACTCCTCCGGGAGCTATGGTGTGAACCCTGATACCGAGCGGTTGTACCTCCTTAGCCAGTACTTTTGAGAAACCCATCAATGCATGTTTGGACGCTGTGTAAACTGCCTGATTTACATAACCCAACCGTCCTACCACAGAAGAGATATTGAGAATGGTGGCACAGGATGATTCTTGCAGATAAGGTATCGACTCCTTACACATGAAAAAAGGAGCTCGGGCATTCACTGCAATACTTTGATCCCAATCGTCCACATCTGTCTTTTCCAATGATTTTAAAATGGCATATCCGGCATTGTTCACCAACACATCTAATTTCCCAAATATCTGTATGGTTTCCCGGATTAACTGTTTGGGTGTATCGGGAACAGAGATATCGGCTACAATCATATGCGCCTTTGTTCCTGATTTTTCTATTTCCTTTTTCAATATTTCCAGCTTCTCAGCATTCCTGCCGGTAATCACCAGATGCATGCCCATACCTGATAACCTATTGGCGATGCTTGTTCCTATACCTCCTGATGCTCCGGTTATTAAAGCAATCTTCCCTGTTAAATCCATATTTATATTTTTTATCGTTGTCTGAATGAAAACAAAAATAGCATTTTAATGAGACGTATGCAAGACTCCACTATTTTATGAAAATAGCCTTTCCTGATTTTTTCTTTTCCTGTTTTTGTTTTAAATCTTCACATTTTATGAATTCTAATACCCGCTTGCGCTGATTCGATTAGCCCTGTGAGATAAAATTAAATTTCAGAGAGTGAATGCTGCGTAAGCAGAAATAACAAACAGTGAAAAGGAAAATTTGCAGACGCGACATTCACCCTATGGAATAAAAACTAAAGGTTTTAATGCAAAGCATTATTCCACCAAAGATGTAAAATTTTTATTGCCCCCGACTTTTACTTGTCGGGGCAGGCAGTCGGTTTTAACCGACGGACATAAGAATTGCATACAATATGGCTTTAGCCACATTTTCAATGTGTTTGTCAAAGCTCGAAAGAAATGTGGCTAAAGCCATAGTCTCTGCACAAATTGCCCGTTGACTAAAGTCAACGGCAATGGAAAATAAAGACAATAACGGCTTGAGCAGCTTTAAGTGCTTGCTACCAATCCCGAGAGATTACTCAATAATTGAACAACATACAACTTAGGGCTGCAAAGAGTTATAAGCTTGGAGCAACATAACACTCGGGATGCGACTCAAAGTCATGTTTAGCACCCTGAGTCCTAACTTGTCCTATTTAGTGTGACATGAAGATGTTCAGTATAAGGTTTATAATAAGGTTTTTCAATTTAACTCAATGAGAATTTGATGGATAGAAAAAAAGAAAAATGAGATAGAAACAAAATAAAGATTTAGTGCGGTATTTTAGTGTTTCCAAATAGTATAAATGTTAAATATCAAGCATATACAACAGCACTAAATTGAAAGGGGACAAGTCGGGATATTATTTTCCCTCAATCTATACATAAAGTCAAATTGTAAGGATTGATTTCAATTTTACAACAAAATTCCTATTTAATGCCCTATTTATTGATAAAATGCTGATATTTGTTCCCTGTTAGAAATAATCAACTCAAAAACTTTAATGATAAGAAGCAAAATGTTTAAAATTCAAACGTTAAATGCAATCGATCCTGAGGGGCTATCTCTTTTATCTTTAGGTAATTATGAAATAGCCAGCGAACTTCCTAATCCTGACGCAATTGTATTGCGTAGCTATAGAATGCACGACATGGAACTTCCGCCGTCGCTAAAAGCTGTGGCAAGAGCAGGGGCAGGAGTTAACAATATTCCAATAGAGAAATGCACGGAAAAGGGTGTCGTAGTTTTTAACACACCCGGGGCAAATGCAAATGGTGTAAAAGAAATGGTGATTGCAGGATTGATGCTGGCATCACGCGATATAATTGATGGTGCAATTTGGGCAAAATCATTGATTGGCAAAGGCAACAAAATACCGGCACTAATAGAAAAGGGCAAAAAAAACTTTGTAGGACAAGAGATCAATGGAAAGACACTCGCCGTAATTGGGTTGGGCGCAGTAGGTGTTTTGGTGGCAAATGCCGCCAAATCATTAGGAATGAACGTGATTGGTTACGACCCTTACATTTCGGTTGAACAAGCTTTAAAATTAAGCAACAGGGTGAATTGGGTAAAAGGGATAGAAGTCCTGTTAACACAGGCAGATTATGTTACGCTAAACATCCCACTCACCCCTGAAACCAAAGGCTACATCAACAAAGATAAACTAAAGATGATGAAAAATAACGTGCGGATATTAAATTTCGCACGCGGTGAATTGGTCGATATAAACGATTTAAAAGCTGCAATTGCATCGGGGAAAGTAGCTAAATACATAACGGATTTTCCCGATGAAGAGATGTTGAAAATTGATAATGTTATTGCTGTTCCACACCTTGGTGCTTCTACAAAAGAGTCGGAAATCAATTGTGCGGTTATGGCGATAAACCAGTTAAAAGATTTCCTGGAAAACGGTAATATCACTAACTCGGTAAATTTTCCTACTGCTATAATGGAACGTCACGAAGGTTGTCGCATTTTAATAGCCAACAAAAACATCCCAAACATGGTCAGCCAAATTTCAAGCATTCTGGCTATCGAAAATATAAATATCGACAGTATGTTGAATCGCAAATACAACGGCATTGCCTACAACATTATTGATATCACCCAAAAAACCATCAATAAATCAGTCATCAAAAAACTAAATGAGATTGATGGAGTCAGCATGGTGCGCATTATACAGGCAAAGTAGAAGTATAGCAGCGCTCCTTTTTAATGCTGGGTTGACGAGGATATTCATTAAAACAATTACTTGATTACTAATTACTAATTACGGAGTATGTGTAGTTGTTTAATTTATTTACAAAATTCAACTACTCTTGCTTTTTGCAGCTAATTCTATTTCGTTAATGCTATGTTCACAATAGATTCTTTTTCGTTGTTTT
>JAQVGF010000152.1 GCA_028696875.1 Dysgonamonadaceae bacterium | reverse complement strand
GATGAAAGTAAGAGACAGCGGAATGCCCGATGAGAAAATGTGGAGCAGTTTTTTTGATATCAACACGATTCTAAAAGAGTTGCTTATTAATTCTCAAGTAGAATATTTGGTAGAAATTGGTTGCGGATATGGCACTTTTACGATACCCGCTGCAAAGTTAGTGAGCGGTAAATTGTATGCCTTTGATATTGAACCTGAAATGATTGAATACGTACGGAGTAAAAAATTGAATGAGAAGATTGATAACATCATCCTTAAAGAAAGAGATGTTTTAAAACATACTACCGGATTGGATGATAATTCTGTAGATTATGTAATGATATTTAATATTCTACATCATGAATCGCCACAAGATTTCTTTGATGAATGCCGCCGGATCTTAAAACCAAAAGGGAGAATTGGAATAATTCATTGGCGAAGCGATGTTCCAACTCCTCGCGGTCCCGATTTAAGTATCCGACCACGACCTGAGCAAATTATTGAATGGATGTATCACGCTAATTTTCAAGTTGATAAAGAGCCGTTTATATTAGAACCTTATCATTATGGATTAGTTCTATCGAAAAAATAGACTTCCCAATTAGTCCAACAAATTGCTTTGATGATAAAATTATGGGTAACAATATAAGCCTAAGTCTTAACTTTGAGCATCCTTACCGCTCTTTCAGATAAATGAAAAACGAAAATTTAAATTTGCTTTCTTTTTTTTACTTATATGAAAACAATTTTTAAAGAACGCCAAAAGTTTACTCAATGGTGGCTTTGGACACTTCTAATCGGATTAGGAGTTTTACCGATTTATGGAATTCACAAACAGATGATCCTTGGAGAACCATTTGGCAATAACCCTTTACCAGATTGGGGGTTAATTATTTTTTCTCTATTTATATTTGGTCTGATAACTTTATTCATTTTCTTGCGTTTGGATACGGAGATTGACGAAAATGAAATTCGAATAAACTTCTACCCTTTTCTTAGAAGGAATGTGAGTTGGAAAGACGTAGAAAGTGCAGAAGTGATTAAATATAGTTGTCTTGGCGGTTGGGGAATCAGATTTTCCACAAAATATGGAATAGTGTATAACGCAAAAGGAAACAAAGGTTTGGCAATTAAACTAACAAATGGTAAAAAGATTGTAATAGGGATTCAAAAAGAAAATGAACTGAGTATAGTTGTAGAAAAATTAACACCTAAGAATTATAATTCAAACGATAATGAACTCAACTAAATGAAAAGTCACAACACTTAAGTCATGTGTTCTTTTAATGTTTTCTTTTAATGGCTGGTAATAACGATGAACTTATTTTCTGTTTTTGTGTTTTATGCGAATCTAACTAATACCGTTACTAAAAATCTATAGAATAGATAAAAATACAAATACATGGTGACCATTTTGAATTAAAATTCAAGTGAAAAAAAGTTGGGAATAAACCGAAAAGCCAACTCAATTTAGAAGTAGGTAAAAATCGAACTATTCAAAAAACAATGAAAAAATTTATCCTATTATTCGCATTAGCTGTTTTCAGCTTTACTTCTTTTGCACAAAAAAAGCCAACGATTAAAGGCGACAAAAACGTGACAACAATAACCAATAATATATCCAAAGAGTTCAACGCAATTGAAGTAGATGATGCACTTGTTATTACTTTAATCCAAGGTAATCAAAACAGTTATACACTAATGGCAGACAGCAATCTGCAGGACATTGTTCAATTTACTGTAAAGGATGGTCTACTAAAAATTCAGACCACAAATAGAATAACGAGTAGTAAAAAACTTGATATTATGCTGACCTTTAAAAACTTAGAGTATATTACCATAAAAAAAGATGCTGAACTGAAGGGAAAAGAGAGGATAGAAAGTGATATATTGCACATTAATACACATAATACCAGTAAATTTGACCTTGAAATAATAGCCGATGAAGTTGTTGTTACGATGCAAGACAAAGCAAAAGGAAAACTTGAAATTCGTTCCGACAGAACGACTATTGTGATGAACGATAAAACAGATCTTGATGCACGTATGAAAACAGATAGAACAACGGTTATGCTTACAAAATCTGCGAAACTAAAGTTGGAAGGAGATACGGATAAGGCAGAATATAAGTTAGAAGATTCGGCAGAATTAAATGCAAAGAAAATGAAAGCATCATCGGCAGACTTAAAAGCTTCAAACAATACGAATGTTCAGGTGTATGTTAAGAGGAAATTAGAAGTTTTAGCCAGAGATAAAAGTACTATCTACGTATATGGAAACCCGAAAATTGAAGTTGATAAATTTACAGATAAATCAAAAATCATCAATAAATAAAACAATTAAACAGAAAGGTAAGAAAAATTCAGAACTTCTTAATAGCTTTGTTCTCAGTAGCAATTATTGTAATTTTTGCGATTTATAATGTGAACTCTCTCCGAAAAGTCTTCTTTGATAAGGATATTCGGCTTTAATTTGCCATACTAAATAGTCAGCCGTAAATCAACAAATTGCAGGTTTGATGTTTTATGGCTTTGCAGAAAAAAATAAGGAGAGTTGAAATGCACACAAAGTTTAACACACTATAGAAAAGAAAAAATGAAAGTACTTATTATCTTCAACAGAGAACCTTACGACAACACCGATGTAACTTGGAACGGATTGAGACTTGCCGATACACTTAGACAAAACGACCATGAAGTGAGGATTTTCCTTATGAATGATTCAGTTGATATGGCCAGAGATGTTTGCAAACCACCGGCAAACTACGACCAAGACCTGTCGCAAATGCTAAAAGATTTGATTGCGAAAGATGTCGCAGTGAAAGTTTGTGGAACGTGCATGGCACGTTGTGGAATTTATAAAAACCATCCCTATTTTGATGGTGCAGAAAAATCGACCATGGGAGCATTGGCTGAATGGGTGGTGGAATGCGATCGGGTTTTGACATTTTAATTACTTAGTGTCTACCCGAAAACTACTGATTTTTTCTGGAATACACTATATATTGAATTCAGTAAATAATTTTGTATCTTAGCACTTATGATACAGAAAATTGATACAGAACGAATACCAATAAAATTGTGGCTTGATGATTTGGAGCCGGGTGCTTTGCAACAAGCAAAAGACTTGGCCAATCTCAGCATTGCATTCAGGCACATCGCCATTATGCCCGATGCTCATCAAGGATATGGAATGCCCATTGGCGGTGTTTTGGCTACTAAAGATGCTATTATCCCCAATGCAGTGGGCGTGGATATTGGTTGCGGAATGTGTTCATTAAGAACAAACCTCAAACATATAGAACAAGATGACCTTAAAAAAGTAATGGGAATAATCCGCCAAACTATCCCCGTTGGATTTAAACATCACAAAAAAAGGCAAGATGAGAGCTGGATGCCTCCATTGGAAAAAGGGTTGCGAATTGTTTCGCAAGAATATGAAAGCGCCACTTTCCAAATAGGAACTTTGGGCGGTGGCAATCATTTTATAGAAATTCAGAAAGGCACCGACGGTTATGTATGGATAATGGTACACTCCGGCTCCAGAAATATTGGGTATACTGTGGCTGAATATTATCACAAAAAAGCAGTAGAAGAAAACAAGAAACGCACAAAAGATATTCCACCAAAAGATCTTTCTTATTTTGAGCGAGGAACAGAAGGATATGAAGATTATTTCAACGAGATGAACTACTGCATTGAATTTGCTTTGCAAAACAGAAAGTTGATGATGGAAAGAGTGAAAAACGCATTTACTGAAGTTGTACCTGATGTAGAATTTTCAAACTTCATCAACAAACCTCACAACTTTGCTGCTTGGGAAACACATTTTGACACGAAATTAATTGTACATCGAAAAGGAGCTACACGTGCCGAAAAAGGAGAATGGGGAATGATTCCCGGTTCTCAAGGTACCAGTTCGTTTTTGGTAAAGGGAAAAGGAAATCCTCTCTCTTTCAACTCATGCTCCCATGGGGCAGGACGCACAATGAGTAGAAATGAAGCTCGCAGAAGTTTAAGTCTGAAAGATGAAACTGCACGATTAAAAGAGCTGGGTGTTCTTCACGCTTTGCGACACAAAAGAGATCTGGACGAAGCTCCCGGATCTTACAAAGACATACAAGAAGTGATGGCGCAACAAAAAGACTTGGTTGATATTCAGGTGGAATTGACACCGCTGGCGGTGATAAAGGCATAGAATAAAGCATTGATAATTACGACCTAACATCAAACATTGCAGACGCTCTGTTTTGTTTTTCATGATTCTTACTTCGTATTATACAAAAAGATTATCTATATTTGGATTGTCAATTAATATAAAGCACTAAAGACTATGAAAACAGAAATGAAAGTGGGTGTTGTTTTGGTCGCTATCAACTCTTTGTTGGCTCATCTGTTACCTCTTCCTCCATTTGTGAGTGGACTTCTGATTGGATTAGCCGTCTATTTTATAACCATAGGAATCCTTCCAGAAAAAGCCTATCTCAAATTCAAGGCGATGCAGGCTGAGAAGTTCTCGAAAATAAGAAAGATAGTGGGAGTTAATTAAGGGTTTGTAATGAAATAAGTTGACTGTTTGAAACGAAGCTATTTTATTCGTTAACGACTTGAAAATTCTGCGAATAGCGGGCTATTTAATGAATTTTCAAGGAAGTTAAAGGACAAAGGAGCACGTTTAAAGCGTCAAGTTATTTCGGCACAATCCCTAAGGCTTAAATAATCTACGCTGCCAATTGGTGAATCAAACCTAAATTTAAAAAGCTATGAAAACAAAGTTCTTCATCATCCTATCCTTTTTTTTAATTTCCCACCATTTTGCAAGTGGTCCTTTATAAACTCTTATGCAAAAACTCACGCCTTAATTTCTTTTTCATCCGCAAAGTATCCACAGAGAATAATGGAGGCAGGTGTGAGAGTTGGGGTGACATATAGTTTTAAAACAAAGTAAATCTCACAATCTTCAATCATGGTTGACATCAAATTTATATTTCGATTTACAATCCGTTATTGACAACAACCTATCATAAATTAATGTATCTTTGAATATACGTTGATAAACAATAATAAAAAATGGAACAAGATATTAGATGGAAACAAAGATTCTCTAACTTTGTAAAGGCACTAAACAAACTTTCAGAAGCTGTAAGTTACATAAACACTAACTTCGATGATGAAGTTAAAAGTGAGGAAAATAATATCTTGGATGAAATTGTAAAAGAAGGATTAATACAACGTTTTAAATACACACATGAATTAGCATGGAATGTCATGAAGGATTATCTGATTTATCAGGGAAATCCCTCAGTTGGAGGAAGTAGAGATGCAACCAGAGAAGCCTTTCAGCTCAATCTGCTTTCTGATGGTCATGTGTGGATGGATATGATCAGTAGTAGAAACTTGACATCACACACTTATAATAAAGAGACTATCGATGAGATTTACAACAAAATTGTTGATAGTTATTATTCGGCATTTTTAAAGTTTCAACAAAAAATGGAAGGAAAAAGAAGTGGAGAACAACTAAAGCTT
>JAQVGF010000151.1:1322-5558 GCA_028696875.1 Dysgonamonadaceae bacterium | reverse complement strand
TTTGGAGTTACCTTTCCGATGGCGACCCAACTTATACACTTGTCCAAGTTTCGGTGAATGACCTGATAATTCTTGTGGCATTTGTCCCAATTGTTGGCCTTTTGTTGGGGATTACCAATATTCCTATTCCTTACAATACGCTTATTTTCAGTGTAATTATTTATGTGGTAATACCTTTAGTGGCCGGATACCTGACAAGTAAGACGATGATAAAAAGGCATGGTAAGAAATGGTTTACCGAGGTTTTCCTGCCTAAACTTAAACCATTAAGTATTTTTGCACTGTTGTTGACCCTTCTTCTCCTGTTTGCATTTCAGGGACCAAACATCACCAAAAATCCGCTAATCATTTTATTAATTGCTATTCCGTTAATCATTCAAACCTACTTTATCTTCTTTATCACTTGGTTTACAGGAAAAAAAATAAAATTACCTTACGCTATCTGTTCACCGTCAGCAATGATTGGTGCCAGTAACTTTTTTGAACTTGCCGTAGCAGTAGCAATTGCTCTGTTTGGTCTGGAAAGTCCTGCTGCACTGGTTACTGTAGTGGGTGTATTGGTAGAAGTACCTGTGATGCTATCGCTGGTGGCACTGTCAAAAAAGTGGAGGTATTAGAGAAATCGCATCTTCCTTTTATCCTCTATCGCTTGAGCAGATTTCGTTCGCGCCAATTTATCTTTGTGCCACCTAACATAAAAATAAATGCGCGCGAGCGAGAATTACTCTACTCCATAGAAGGGATTGTGTCGAAATAACTTGACGCTTTAAACGTGCTCTTCTGTCCTTTAACTTCCTTGAAAATTCATTGAATAGCCCGCTATTCGCGTAAATTTCAAGTTGTTAACGAATAAATAGCTTCGTTTCAAACAGTCAACTTATTTCATTACAAACCCTAAGTAAGATGGCGATAATGTTTGTTCGCACAATTTCCAGCTATTTCTCCCAAAAGAAATTCACTTTCAAAATAAAAAACAGGGCATAACGTTCGCTGTAAAAACCATTAATCCCTTACCTCAATTCGAGTTCTACCACGTAATCAAGTTCATTGGGCACCTTGTCTAATTTCAGCAGAACGCCATCGGCATCCTGAGTGAATTTTACCGGTTTCTTATCCACAAAAACGCGAGCCGATCTCACTTTTTTACCGTTCGTTGGCAAATAGAGCGAGTTGTCTTTGTAATTGAGGATGTGAACATAAAGCGTATTTCCTTTTTGCGTGGTAACACCCCAGTCTCGTGGCGTGACCAACCCGCCTCGGGTCCCGTAAATGCTTTCACCATATATCTTTAACCAATCTCCCATGGCTTTGTAGTGCTGGACGGCTATATCGGGGAATGTACCGTCGGGACGCGGACCTACGTTCATCAATAAATTGGCGTTGTTACCGGCAGCCTTTACCAAATAATGGATCAACTCCTTTTCCGATTTGTATTTCAGGTCGGTGATGTTATATCCCCACGAGTTATTCATTGTTTCACACGTTTCGAGCGGTAGTTGTCCGATTTCCGCATTAGCCGAAAACCCGGTTGTGTTGTGTCCCGGAAGGTCTTTCTCAAAAGTCTGACCATCTTCTCCTTCTTGCGGAGCAAGATGATGATTGCTGATTACAAGGCATCCCGGCTGTATGCTGTGAATATGATCGTACACTTCACGCAGGCGCCAATCGAAATCGGCAGGTTGATCCCATTGCCCATCGAACCAGATTGCACCTATTTCGCCGTAATTGGTCAACAATTCGGTAAGTTGATTGATCATAAACCGGTGGTATGTATTCCAGTTTCCCTGCTCGGTACGCCCTACTCCACGACCCGTCCGTCCGATTGGGAAATAATCGGAACGTCTCCAATCGAGTTGGGAATAATAAAAATGCAGTTTAATACCTTGTTTGTGGCACTCATCTGCAAGCTCTTTTATGATATCACGCTTAAACGGCGTGCCATCAACAATGTTATAGGGCGATTGCCGGGTATGAAACATCGAAAAACCATCGTGATGGCGCGAGGTGATGCAAATGTATTTTGCACCGGCAGCCTTCACATCGGCAACCCATTTTACAGCATCGTACTTCGAAGGATAGAAACCACCGGCAAGCTTGGCATACTCCTGCCAATTGATGTTTTTATTGTTCATAATCCACTCTCCATCGGCCATCATACTGTAAATTCCCCAATGAATGAATACACCGAATTTCATGTCCTGAAACTCGACTCTGTTTCTCAAGTTCTCTGCTGCAGGCACATATTTTTGTTGTGCGGAAGAATTACCGGATATTAAAATAACCAGCAATGATAAAATCATTAATCGTCTCATTGTAAATCTTATATATTATATTTAATTGTTCTCCAAATAGTTTATGGCGTCACTGACACTCTTTTCGTTGCTCAGTTTCACCTCATTCTCCTTCAGGTAATCGCCTATAAGTTTCTTTTTATCGCGATAAATCTTTTTCAACTGCCCAAGATTTGAAAAACTCTGTAACTTCCCGTTTCGGTTCAGCCAAAAAACATTATACGGTATAATCTTGTAGTCGTCGGGGAGTTTCAAGTTGTATACTCTACCGTCCGACATAATGGAAGAGTATGATGTTATGGATGATGTTTGCGATGTGCCTCCGTATGCGGCCGGTTTCCCGGGAGGGATTAGCCTGCATTTGTGTTCCACAAATAGATCAATTTCAGGCTCATTGATTATAATTTTCACGAATTTATTGTTCATCCGGATAAACTTTTCATCCGCAATAAATACGGTATCTACCTGAGGTAAAACAGCTTCGTCGATTGCCAGTATTTTACCGTTTTCATCAAAAACCATCTCTTCCGAAGCGGCATTATAGTTAAGTTTAACGTTGTTTCTCACACCGTTTTTCATCAATACAACACCCGGTTGAAAATCGGGGAACAGATAATGCGACAGATTCACCGTTTCCTGAGCTTTCAAGGAAATACTTATCGTCAAAAGAAAGAATAAAGAGAGGTATTTCATCTTCGTTTTATTTATTCAATAATTATTTTAACCGTGTCGTTTTCGTCGTACAATATTTTTTTGAATGTGTTTAAATAATGTAAAGATAGTTGATATTCTTTTTACAACAAAAAAATTAACATTTTAGGAGAAGAAGAATTTTTTAGTTTCAATAAAGAAGAGCCTTTTCACTATTCTAACTTCCCTATAAGGATAATTCCTCTGATAAGCATTGAAAAAAACTCATGTAGGTTGTAACCGAATGAAGAGTAACGACCGTCTCAATATTTACCAGTTTAGCCGCTGGGATTCGCGCGAACTGGAACTGACGATGAGTTACAAATTCAATACCGCTAAGAACCGGTACAAGGGAAACGGTGTCGGTCAGGGAGAGATTAACAGGATGTAAAAACAGTGTTACACTACATTTATACAAAGCACCTGCAGGAATGTGGTTGCTTTTTTTGGTGACATATGGTTTAATGTAGAATTATACAGTATGGGCGTGCAGAAGAAAGTCAGCTCTATACTTACAAAAATTTATCTTTCATTGTTCATATACAATCTCTGTGGTCATTTACAACCTTGTTTAGATGATAACATACTACCACTCATACACTTAATATTATATATTTTAGAAGACTATCTTCTGTTCTATTTTTTCAGAAACATACTTCTGCAACTAATGTAGTTAAAGTATCCGGAGGAAATCATGCTGCTGAATTTTAATCAATATCATTCTGATATTAGAATAACAGTTTGATAGAAATAAGACTGCCATTTATGTATCTGAATTAGAATCAGGAGTTCGTTTTACTATCTTTCCGCTATCGGAACATATCTTCAGAAACTAAAGCAGACTAATTCTACCATCGGAAATGTATATCATTTCTTACAGCATTATAAATATGCAATCAGAATAAGACCTCAAAAATAAATGCAGTATCATTCCAATTACGGAATGATATTCCGATAATTGCAGCAATGAAATTCTTTTACCGGAATTATATTGCACTATTCATTGTATATCTATTCCGGTGTTGTTTTAATACTTTATTGTTACCGTAAATTACAATTGTAAGTCTATTACGGGACTGTTTAATAACTACTTTACACATTTTAAACGTTACTTTATCATTAAATAAACCGGTTGAACAGAGAAAGTAACATTGTGAAAGGAGTAATAACTCTCCCAAAACAATATTTGCAAAGCTGTGATGATAATAAAAGAATACAATAGCATCCTGATCAAAATATGTAATGAATACATTTT
>JAQVGF010000151.1:0-1222 GCA_028696875.1 Dysgonamonadaceae bacterium | reverse complement strand
CATTTTATATTTTAATGAAAAAACTTATCAACAAATAGACCTTTATATGTTATTATTGGGGTGAATGTCAATAATTTTATATAATATTGTAAGTGTTAAATGGTTAATTTTGAATTCTAAAAAGTAGAAAAAGATGAAGAAGTTGCATATTGGTTTTGTACGGGAACTACGAAATAGTGAGTTTGCCATTCTTTTCAATCACATTTTCAATCTAATGGAAAAAGAAGAAATTGAGAATGAATTGCTTAAAAATGCCTGGGAAAGAGCTAAACATCATTCAGAAGAGTTACGGTTTTTGAGAAACAGACCCCCCTATCACTTATTAACCCGAAAAATTCAGAAATTAATACGTACGCGTACAGATTATCTGATATCGTTGCGTTTGCAAGTGGAGGGTAAAATGTTGTCGCACAAACCGGAAGAACGACTTGCAGCAAAACGACTGAACGTGTGGTTGAGAAACTGCAAAAGGTATCTTTATACTCCTTCAATTACTACACAATCAGCTCTTATTGATCACCTACTGGTGGAGCAAGAGATGTTTCCTGATATACAAGAAGCTATTACGTTTTTGAATTTTGACGACCTGATAGAAGAAATAGCTGAAATATCGGATCAGGTAAACAGCAAATTCAAAACACGACTTGAAGATACTGCTGCAAATAGCCGCAAAGGGCAGGAACTACGGCAGGCAGCTTATAAGGATCTGAAGCTGGTGGTAAAGGTTATGGAGATGCTAAACGATATGAACGATAATAACAAAGAAGTTACCCAGTGTTATCAACTGAGCCTGGTACTTGGCGAATTACTTAAAAACACACACACAATACTGAAATCACGTACTACAAAAAAGAAAAATAAAAAGGAGGTTGAGAGTGCTGTTGCACTATTGATAAACGACACTAAAGAAGGTTCTAAAAAGAACTTGCCCATGGTGATAACCGCCGTGAAAGAACCTTCTAAAATAATTGAAGATGACACAACACAATTATCTAAAAACTGATAATGCAAAGGGTTGAATATTTTCGCATGGTTTTCCGCAAAAATATATAACGCCAACCAATTCATTAAAGTAGCTTTGGATAAATGTGATAAACCTGCAATCCTTTTTATTATTAGATAAGGTTTTTTTGTATATTTGTCATTAACAACTTTTTTCTTGATATCACACAAAAAATTAGATACACAAAAGAGCTTGAGTTTTGCCAATGCTCAAATAAAA
>JAQVGF010000150.1 GCA_028696875.1 Dysgonamonadaceae bacterium | reverse complement strand
CCATCTGCACCCATTTTTAAATAGCGTATGGCATAAAGACTTTCGTCTTGCGACGAAAAAATCATCACCTTAGTTTGTGGATGCTTAAGCTTAATAGCCTGCAAGGCTTCTTGAAAATTACCGTTTGGCATATTCAAATCTAATATAACCAGATCGAACGATTGATCTTTAATAATATTCATGACCTTTTGGTAATCATCCACCTCCGTGACAATAGAATCCGGTCTCAACTTTTTGATAATTAAGGAAAGTCCCAGTCGGACCACTCCGTGATCATCGGCTAAAAGAATCTTTTTCCCCATATCTTTTATATTAATTATTAATTTCTGCTTATAAAGTTGTACAATTTCTACATGTTTTTCAATGAAAACAGGTTAAATCAAAATCTAATAAGCAGATTTATTGAGTTCTCTGATTATCAATTTGATTGTATATAAATCATCCGCTAAATGTTGTTTCTTTAAACTTCTTCTCTGCAATATTGATCTCGTACGCAAGTTACATAAAGAATTAATATAAGCCAATTATTTTTCAGTTAAATTTATGCATAAAAGATTATTTTCACGGATAAGGTCAAATCTTATTTTCATCAAATATAAAAGTTACGGTAGTTCCTTCACCAATTGTAGAAGAAACATCCATTTTTGCACCCAGTTTTTCAACAAAATCTTTTATCACAACCAAGCTCAAACCGGCTCCTTTCTCATGCATAGATCCCAAATAGGGACAACCATTTAATGTGTACAGATTCTCTTGCACCCGTTTATTCATGCCCATCCCATAATCTTCTATCAGAATGGTACATCCTTCTGATTCTTTACTGACAATCATTCTCACTTCGCCACCTTCGTACGAGTACTTTATAGCATTCCCAATGGTTTGCTTCAAAATAAAAGTCAACAAGAATCGGTCTGACCGAAGTTTTAAATCTTTCTCACCACTATATTTCAGTGAAATCCTTTTTAAATCTATTTCAGCTTTCAGTTCTTCTTTTAATATCTGGAAGAAACTGTAAAGATCTATCTCTTCTATAATTGGATTAAAACCATCTATCTGAGTGTTCACCCATGCAAATGTGCTTTCAAGCGTTTTGCTGTTTTTATCAGCTATCTGCTTTATTTCGGCCAACATACCTATCAGGGTATCCTGGGAGATAGACCCATTATCAAACCCATTTAACAACATACGAATGTTTGAAAACAGCCCTCTGAAATCGTGTGCAATTAATGACAGCCATTTGGTTTTTAATTCACTTTCTGCTTTTAACTGTTTAATTAAATCAGCATCTTTTAAATTGTGAACTTCTTTACTCATAATGCAACAAATTGTTTACTATCTGAATCTCCGCCAATAAAGATTCCAATAAATCAGAAATATATTCTTCATCAAACTCCTCAAGCATTTCAAAAGCAACTGCCAACTTACTCAATTGAGTTAAACCCACAGCCAAACTTGTTCCTTTAAGTTTGTGACCTGCTGCTTTGATGAATTCCAAGTTTTTGGTTGCAACTCCTTCTTGCAATGCTTTAGCGCTCTCCTTAATACCTACTCTGGCTAACTCAATAAACTCCATTTTAAAATCCTGATCATCTGATTCATATTGCTGAAGCCATAATTTATCTAAGTGTTCTATTTCTTCTACGTTTTCATCAACTTTGGACGATGAGTTGTTTGCTGGATCAAGCCATTTCTGAAACATATCTGCCAAGTCTTTCTTCACAAGCGGTTTCACCATAAAATCATTCATCCCTGCGGCAAGGCACTTCTCTCTTTCTCCGGGCATATTGCCTGCGGTAAGTGCTATTATAGGTGTGGGAGGCTGAGTCTCCTTCTTTCGTATCTCTACTGTAGCATCAAGACCATTCATGTTAGGCATTTGAATATCCATCAACACCAAGTCAGGTTGTTCTGCAAAGAACAACCTCACAGCTTCAAGTCCATCTTTTGCTTCTAATACTCGTCCATTGGGTGCAATTTGCTGAACCAATATCTTGGATAAGTATAGGTTTATTTCATTGTCCTCTACAATTAAGAAGGTTAGCAAATCATCACGGGAGACGTCCTTCTCTTTTACAATATTTACTTTAGAAGCATTTTTAGATGCTTTATTTAAATCTTCATTTTTCAGTTGTGCCAACACATGATACATCTCTTGCATTTTTATTGGTTTCACAAGTCGCGACTGTACTTCCAGTTCATCACAGGCAGACTGCAATTTTTCGTCGTCAGACGAGCTGTAGAGCATCACAATTGGTTGATCAGAATTACCTTTAATTAACTCTTTAATTTTTCTGATAGTTTCAATACCATCCATTACGGGCATATGATAATCCATAATGATTACATCATACTCGGCACTTTTCTGCAAGATCAATAGAGCAGACAATCCGCTATTTGCCTCGTGAACTTCAATATCTTTGAGCTCCAGCATGCGTTTCAAAATTTGGCGGTTACTGTCGTTATCATCTACCACCAATATTTTTTTGATCCCTTTCAACAGTTCGTCATCAAAAGTGTCTCTTTCTGCTTTCAGTGTTAAGTCAAAGGAGAAACGACTACCTTTACCAAGCTCACTCTCTAATTTTAGTTTGCTACCCATTAACTCCAATAGCTTATTCGAAATAGTTAAACCTAAACCCGTACCGCCATATTTCTTTGTTATTGAGCTATCCTCTTGCATAAATGCCCTGAATATCTCATTTATTTTGTCAGGATGGATACCAATTCCTGTATCACATACTTCAAAATGCAGCATAATATGATTATTGGGTAATTCTTCTTTCAAGGATATAGATAACTTGATTTCCCCTTCTTCGGTAAACTTCACCGCATTACTCAACAAATTGACCAACACTTGCTTCAATCTTATTTCATCTGCCCAGATATAGCGTGGTAGCTCTTCATCACAGTCTAAGAGCATTTCCAATCCCTTTTTCTCCAATGTATACGAAACCATTGCGCAAGCATCTGCTGCCATATCTTGCAGGTCTATTTTTTCATTGACCAACGTTATTTTTCGCGATTCAATTTTTGAGAAATCAAGAATTTGATCTACAATGCTTAGCAATGTTGTTCCCGATTGATTGATAATCTTGAGGTATTGTTGTTGCGTTTCATCTAACGGAGTTTTTAAAACTAAATCGGTAAATCCGATAATTCCATTTAAGGGTGTACGAATCTCATGGCTCATATTGGCAATAAATTCTGATTTTGCCTTGTTAGCCTCTTCAGCATTCAGCTTGGCAGCTTTAAGCTCTTCTTCCATTTTAAAGCGCTCGGTTATGTCCACACCATTTGCTAAAACATAAGGTTCACCTTCACTATTTCTTTCGACTACTGAATTAAAAAGCCATACTCTTCTCTCTCCATTTTTTCTTATAACAGGCATAGTACCTGATGTAGATCCATTTTCTTTTAGTTCCTTCAAATATGCTTCGGCATATTTTCTGTTTTCCGGGACCAAGATCAAAGATAAATTGTTTGACTCAATCTCTTCAACAGAATAACCAATCATATCCGCACCTCTTTTATTTACAGATAGAAGGTTGCCTTTCAGATCGTGTATAACCATCAGGTTCTGAGAGTTTTCGAAGAAAGAGCGAAAGCGGGCTTCACTGTTTTTTAACAAGATTGAGTTTTCTTCAATAGCAGTAATATCACGCCCAACAAAGTAAATTAATTCTGATCCTTGTTCGGGTGTAGATGTCCATTCTATCCATTTCTTTTCATTATCTTTGGTTATGAATGGGAGTGTGTAGTTCAATTCAGATTTTCCTGTAGTTAGATGTTCTAAAAGAGCTTTGCCTTCGTCTAAACAATTCGGATATACAAAATCTAAAATATTTTTTTTAAATACCTCCTCTTCTTTGTATTGTAACAGTTCAAAAAACGACGGATTTATTTTCAGAATTTCGCCATCAAAACGTATTATTCCAATGATATCTTTCGATTTTTTAAACATGGTATCGAAATAGAGCAGTCGTTGTTCTTCCCGTTTTTGAAGAAATAACACCACAATTCGTTCTGCTGCTTCTGAAAGGAAGTATCTTTGCTGCTCAGTAAGAGTGCGTGTTTTGGAATCGTATATATTTAACGCACCTAAATTGTTGCCTTTAAAATCGGTAAGCGGGTATCCGGCATAAAACCGAATATCAAAGTCCTCAAGCAAATAAGTTTTGTCATGAATTCCTTCTTGCACTTTAATATCTTTTATTTCACAGAATTGATTCCTCTCTAATGTGAACTGCGTGCACGAACCATGACGCTTGTGCTGTTTTTTTATTTCAATACCTGTGGATGCAATAATAATTAAATCATCTTCATACGCTACCACAATATTGCAAAGAGGTACTTCGCAGATAAAGGCAACTGTTTCAAGGATATAACTAAAATCCACATTGGTTTCTATTAAGTTGTATTCTTTCAACGCTTTAAGGCGTTGTTCTTCGCTGTTGTCGGTAAACTTATGCATAGATTTTTTTTATTAAAAAATATATAAAGACTGGGTTAAGAAAATGAGTTGTGAATATTTAATCCTTTCAGTATTCAATTATCTGTAAATCAGCAAACGAAAGAAAAAAAAACTTACTCTATTTCTATTTGCTCTTCCTCTTTTAAGATTCTGTTTCGTATAGAGATACAAAAGTAGACAATATAATCATAGAATTTACTCTTAAGCTTAAAAGTATTGAACTATTTACTCTTGAATGATGTTTAGATATTGAACAAGCTCACACTACACATTGCAGTTACTTTCGGCAAAGTCGTCTTATTACGATTTTGCCGAAACTTTTTTTGTGGATACTTTCTTTATTAAGGGTTTCTAATAAAATAAGTTGACTGTTTGAAACGAAGCTATTTTATTCGTTAACGACTTGAAATTTATGCGAATAGCGGGCTATTTAATGAATTTTCAAGAAAGTTAAAGGATAAAAGAACACGTTTAAAGCGTCAAGTTATTTCGACACAATCCCTAAAGGGCTCAGTCTAAAAAAACGAACTCCATCTAAACCACACGAGAGGACGCGGCGGATGGAAATTAAAAAAATTATCAACTGTGTCACACTTTTTTTCCTCCATAAAAATAGGACAATCCCAATCCAATTAACAGCAATAGGCTTCCAATTATAAACGCATAAAAACCTGCATTGGCAGAATAATGATCTTTCATAAAAGCAACAATTTGGGGACCGATAATTCCTCCAACGCCCCATGCCGTTAGAATTGCGCCATACAATGTTGGCATCAGCTTTGCGCCATAGACATCGTTTATAAGCGATGGAATAACTCCGAATCCTCCACCGTAACAGAGCAAAACAATACAAACAAATATAAAAAATAAGATTGGATGCGAAATAAAAATAAGTCCAACAAAAATGATTGCTTGCAAGGCAAGCAAAATTCGAAAGGTTGTTATCCGCCCAATTTTATCGGAAATTCCGCCCCAAAAGAAACGTCCAAGTCCGTTAAAAATGGAGCTTACAGCAATAAGTGTTCCTCCGGCTGTGGACAATGTGTTAATAACACCGGGATCTGAAAAATTGGTAGACGTAGGCATGCGTA